>RFRA01000030.1 GCA_009924725.1 Actinomycetota bacterium | reverse complement strand
CCGGCATGGATTGTCTTTGAGTCCCATTCCTGCAGTGAGACCACAGTTAAGTTAGATCCTGGTTCGCAGATGATTTCAATATCTTCAGCGATTAAGTGATCACCCGAATTTTCGATGATTACCGTTGCTTTAGCATTTGCCCCGATACGTAGCTGAACTCGAGAGAGTTCGGCATCAGTAAGCCCGCCAGCTAGTCGATGAAGCGAGATTGGCTCAGCCAATTCAGCATTTGCAGCGATTTTCAGAACCGTAACTTCACTAGCAGCTTCATGAATACGGCCCACGATTACATCGTCGGTCTTTGATTCAGCTGAAACTAATTCGCGGCCAATTCGCTCGAACGTAACGCCTGCCGGAGAGTTGCCAGTTAGCGCCAAAGTGTTGCGGGTAGCTAGTTTGAAAGTGCCATCGTGTAAGCCACCAAGACGTTTGAGCGGAGTAAACCGCCAAGCTTCTTCGCGCCCAGTAGGCGTGATCATCGCTTACTTTGGAAACGGTTGCTTCGTGACCCATTGACACATCGTCTTCGCGAATATCAACATAAGGATAAGTATCAGAACGGGAAATGGTGTCAACCAATAGAGCATCGCACTTAACTGTGCTCTTTGAATGATGCGCACCTTCTTGCACCTGAACTAAGCCGCGGTATGAAGTACGACCACCACCACGTGCTATTGATTTAGAAATAACTGATGAAGATGTGTACGGAGCCGCGTGAACCATCTTGGCGCCGGAATCTTGATGTTGACCTTCGCCCGCAAATGCTAATGAAAGTGTTTCACCCTTTGCATGTGGACCCATCAAGAAAATCGCTGGGTACTTCATGGTTACCTTTGAACCAATGTTGCCATCGACCCATTCCATAGTTGCACCTTCAGCACAGGTAGCGCGCTTCGTTACCAAGTTGTAAACGTTGTTAGACCAGTTTTGAATTGTGGTGTAACGAACGCGAGCACCCTTTTTCACAATGATCTCAACTACTGCTGAGTGCAATGAATCTGATTTGTAAATTGGCGCAGTACAACCTTCAACATAATGAATATAGGAATCTTCATCAGCGATGATCAACGTGCGTTCGAACTGACCCATGTTTTCAGTGTTGATGCGGAAGTAAGCCTGTAATGGGATATCTACATGTACGCCCTTGGGAACATAGATAAATGATCCACCGGACCAAACCGAAGTATTTAAGGCTGCAAACTTGTTATCGCCAACTGGAATAACGGTACCGAAGTACTCTTTGAACAGCTCTGGATGCTCTTTTAGAGCGGTATCGGTGTCGAGGAAAATAACGCCTTGTGCTTCTAGGTCCTCGCGGATTGAGTGATAAACAACTTCGGACTCATATTGCGCTGCAACACCTGAAACTAGACGCTGTTTTTCAGCCTCTGGAATACCTAAACGGTCGTAGGTATTCTTAATTTCTTCTGGCAAATCTTCCCAGGTAGCTGCTTGCTTTTCGGTTGATCGCACGAAGTACTTAATGGTGTCGAAGAAAATACCGCTTAAGTCGGAGCCCCAATTCGGCATTGGCTTTTTCTCAAAGAGAGATAAACCTTTTAGGCGAAGATCAAGCATCCACTGTGGCTCGGACTTCTTCGCAGAGATATCGCGAACTACTTCCTCGTTAATGCCGCGCTTTGAATTTGCGCCAGCATCATTCTTATCAGACCAGCCGAATTCGTAATTGCCGAGTCCATCGAGTTCTGGATGTGCGATAGTCATTAGTTGCCTCTCCGAGCACTAGTTTTGTTTACTGCATTGGGAATATATGTTGTACAAACACCGTCGCCGTGTGCGATCGTTGCTAAACGTTGAACGTGGGTACCAAGTAACGCCGAGAATGCCGCAGTTTCGGCTTCGCAAAGTTCTGGAAATTCAGCAGCGACGTGTGCAATTGGACAGTGATGCTGACAAATTTCTTCGCCCATTTTTCTTTCAATGACAGTTGCTGCATAACCCTGCTCAGTTAGAAAAGTTGCTAGGCCTTCAGTCTTATTAGGAGTTGTCTTAAGGGCCTCGAAACCTTTACGTTCAATGTCATCGGCGCGAGTCTTAGCGAAAGCTTGAACTAAATGCGCACCCGATTGTGCGGACATAAATTTAAGAGCGGCGACAGCTAAGTCATCGTAGGAATGCTCAAACTTTTCCCGACCCTGATCGGTCATGACAAAAACTTTGGAAGGACGACCGCGTCCTCGGGAAAGACCAATGTGAGGCTCACGCGCTTCTAAGATTCCGTCGGCAATTAAATTATCGAGGTGGCGACGGATGCCGGCCGGGGTCAGGGCCAACCGCTCGCCTAGAGCCACGGCAGTTGAAGGGCCATTTTCTAGAATTGAGCGTGCAATTGCGTCACGGGTGCGTAAATCTTCGCCCGCTGGCGGCGCACTCATAATCTGGCTTTTCACAACAGTAATGTATCGTAAATCAACCCTTTCCTCGCATTCAAGCGGAGTGAGGGGCGCCTCAGGCTCGGCCGAGACCGCCTGCCATAAGGTTGCCTCATGCCGATTCTCTACCTTCTGCTCATTTTGCAGGCTGGGTTAGTAATCACGGGCGGCGCTGTTCGCATTACTGGGTCTGGCTTGGGGTGTCCGACTTGGCCCGAATGCACGCCAGGTTCATATGTTCCGGTTGCCGGACAAGCTGAAGGTGCCTTCCACGCTTGGGTTGAGTTCGGAAATCGCTTATTAACTTTTGTACTTTTCTTTGCAGCAATCGCGGCAATTATTTATGCGTTTCGTAAAGCTCGCAAAGATTTACTTTGGCGAGCTGCGCTACAACTTTTAGGAATTCTTGGACAAGGCGTACTCGGTGGGATAACTGTACTTACAGATTTGAATCCACTCGCAGTTGCCAGCCACTTTATTCTTTCAATATTTCTTATTGCAGGTGCGGCATCGATGGTCGAACGTGCTCGCACACCCCTAGTTACGATCCGCCCAACTGAAATTAAGTTGCGAGTTTTAGTTACCGCACAAGTGGCACTAACTTTTATTGTCATCGTGCTTGGTACTTTAGTAACAGGTAGTGGTCCACATGCAGGAGATGCGCAAGCTCCTAGATTAGATATCGATAGCCGTGCTATTTCATGGCTTCATGCTGATGCAGTGATTGCACTTTTAGGTGTCTCACTTGCACTGTTTGTGCTTTCTGATTTGTCGCCCGTTACGAAAAAGCGGATTAAGTATTTTTTCGCAGCTACATTGACCCAAGCTTTAATTGGATACGTTCAGTATGTGCAAGGACTTCCTGAACTGCTAGTTATCCTGCATCTGCTTGGATCGACTTTGGTTTGGATTACCACTTGGCGAATTTGGTTATCAGTTACAACAGCAGAGCGAACTTAGGAGAAAACTATGAGCCAGATGAACGGTTGGACTGAGTTAGATGATCAGGCCGTCACCTACGCCCGCGCCCTTGCTATGGATGCCGTACAGAAGGTGGGTAATGGCCACCCTGGTACTGCGATGGCACTTGCTCCAGTTGCTTACAATTTATTTCAGCGCCATTTAGTTCATGATCCAGCCGATCCAAATTGGATTGGGCGCGACCGCTTTATTCTCTCTTGTGGTCACTCATCAATAACTCTTTACACTCAACTTTTCTATAGCGGTTACGGTTTAGAAATGGCTGATTTGCAGGCATTTCGTACCTGGAACTCGTTAACTCCTGGCCATCCCGAGTTCGGTCACACGGCCGGTGTTGAAATGACAACTGGTCCACTTGGTCAAGGCGTGGCAACTGCTGTTGGTATGGCGATGGCGGCTCGTTATGAACGTGGCTTGCTTGATCCAGCAACTGCAGTTGGAAAATCTTTATTTGATCACACTATCTGGGTAATTTGTTCTGATGGCGATTTAGAAGAAGGCGTAAGTGCTGAGGCTTCATCTCTAGCTGGTACTCAAGAACTTGGGAACTTAGTAATTATTTATGATGATAATCGCATTTCAATTGAAGGCGATACACATAACGCATTTACTGAAGATGTATCTGCCCGCTATCGTGCCTACGGGTGGCAAGTGATTGAGGTCCCTGCTGCCGCAGATGGTCGAATTGATTTGCCCGCCGTTGACGCTGCAATGATCTCAGCAAAGTCAGAACTAACTAAACCATCACTGATTCGAATGCACTCAGTAATTGCATGGCCAGCACCAAAGGCTAAAGGAACTGCGGGCTCGCACGGCTCGGCGTTAGGTGCCGAAGAAATTGCCGAAACTAAAAAGATTTTGGGTTTGAACCCAGATGAACACTTTGCCTTATCTACTGAAGTTTTTGCTCATGTGCGAAAGGTTAAAGATCGTTGCGCACAAGCACGCAAAGATTGGGATGCTCGCCTTGCTACTTGGCAAGCTAGTAATCCAAATGAATCAGCGTTATTAAAGCGTTTGCAGAATAAGGAACTTCCAGCTGGTTGGGATTTAGACCTGCCGGTATTTGAAGCCGGTACGCAACTAGCTACCCGCGCTGCATCTGGAAAAGCAATCAACGCACTTGCCAAACATCTGCCAGAACTTTGGGGTGGCTCAGCTGATTTAGCTGGCAGCAATAACACCGATATTGATGGTGGCGGATCTTTCTTGCCGGCTAGTAGCGCAATCAAAAACGCTAACCCATACGGTCGCATCGTTCACTTCGGAATTCGCGAACATGCAATGGGCTCTATTCTCAACGGCGCTGCGCTCCATGGTTTAACTCGTTCCTTCGGTGGAACTTTCCTAGTATTTAGCGATTACATGCGTCCTGCTGTTCGATTAGCAGCACTAATGAATATTCCGAGTACCTTTGTTTGGACCCACGATTCAATCGGTGTTGGTGAAGATGGCCCAACACATCAGCCAATTGAACATTTCGCTGCCCTTCGCGCAATCCCAAACCTTGCTGTTATTCGCCCAGGTGATGCCAATGAAGTTAGCGTCGCATGGCGCGAAATAATTACCCGCCGCTCCCCGGCCGCAATTATTTTGTCTCGTCAAAATCTGCCTGTTGTTGATCGCACAACTCATGCTTCTGCTGACGAAGTTGCTAAAGGTGCTTATGTACTAAAGGCTGCTAGCGGGAGAGCTAAAGTAACTTTGGTTGCAACTGGATCCGAAGTAGCACTCGCGCTAGATGTGGCAGCTGCGCTAGAGGCAAAATCAATTTCAACTGCAGTTGTTAGCGCCCCTTGCTTAGAGTGGTTCGATGCACAACCTGCTGCTTATCGCGATGCAGTTCTGCCAAGTGATTGCCTGAAGGTAAGTATCGAGGCCGGAATTTCACAAGGATGGCATCGCTATGTTGGCAGTGATGGCTTAACCATTTCGCTAGAGCACTACGGTGCATCTGCGTCAGCGCCTGTATTGTTTAAGGAATTTGGTTTTAGCGTCGAAGCGATCGTTCCGCAGATTGAGGCAGCCCTGTAATGCAAATATCAGATCTTGCTAACGCAGGTTGCTCTGTCTGGCTTGATGATCTTTCCAGAGCTAAGTTAACTGGCACAGATGCTCATTCGCTACCTCCTCGAATCAAGAACTCTGGCGTTGTTGGCGTAACCACGAATCCCGCGATTTTCAAAGCAGCCATTTCAGATGCCACTGAGTATGCAAGTGATATTGCAGCCCTCAAGGGCAAGTCAGTCGAAGAGGTAATTACCAAGCTAACAACTGATGATGTGAGAGAAGCTTGTGATTTATTTGCCGGTATCTATCGCTCTAGCAAGGGTGTAGATGGCCGCGTAAGCATTGAGGTAGATCCCCGCTCAGCACACGACACTTCTGCCACAGTCAACGAAGGTAAATCACTCTGGCAAATAATTGATAGCCCGAATGTACTAATTAAAGTTCCCGCAACTATGGCTGGACTGCCTGCCATCACTGAATTAATTGGTGCTGGCATCAGCGTTAATGTCACTTTGATCTTTTCAATTGAACGCTACGTGCAAGTCATCGAGGCTTATATCGCCGGCATCGAACTTGCTGCCAAGAACGGCCATGATTTAACTCAGATACATAGTGTTGCCTCATTTTTCATTAGTCGCTTAGATACTGCGATTGATCCAATTTTAAAGTCCGATGGTGGAGTTCTGGCTCATTCACTATTAGGAGCTGCCGCTATTGCTAATGCGCACTTGGCATATGAGAAATTCGAAAAAGAGTTTGCCACGAATCGATGGAGTGTTCTTGCGCAAAAGGGTGCCCATGTTCAAAGACCACTATGGGCATCAACTGGCGTTAAAGACCCAGCTTATGACGACACTCGCTACGTACTGGAATTAGTTGCGCCAAATACCGTTAACACTATGCCGCAGAGCACCTTGGACGCAGTTATTGATCACGGTATTTTCAAGGGCAACACCATTACTGGTAAATATGAAGAAGCCCGGATTGTGTTCAATCAACTTGCCGAACTCGGAATTTCCATCAATAAAGTCACTGCCGACTTAGAATCAGATGGCGTAAAGAAATTTGCTGATGCCTGGAACGAACTCCTGGCCAGCGTTAAAGGAGCAATGAGTTAGTGTTAAAAATATCTGGTCAAAAGCTAGGCACCATTGATCGCAGCAGCGCTCTATATAAAAAAATTGCAGCAGTAAACCCTAAGTTAGCTGTCAAAGACTCAACTATTTGGGGCTCAGCGGCCCAAGCTGAAGCAAGTGTCCGTTTGAATTGGATCGATGCACCGGAGAGTTCCCGTGAGCTCTTGCCACAACTAGATGCGATAAGCGCTAAATTCCGCGATCACACACGGGTTGTTCTCTGTGGCATGGGTGGATCTTCCTTAGCACCAGAGGTAATTGCCGCAACTTATCGCAAAGAGTTATTTGTCCTCGATTCAACAGATCCGGTTTATATCCATCATGCGCTAGCTGGTGATCTTCGCGAAACCGTTGTCGTGGTTGGCTCTAAATCAGGTTCGACAATTGAGACTGCATCGCAACGTGCATTATTCGCTGAAGCATTTCGTACTCTTAACCTAAACCCAATAGATCACATGGTCATCGTGACTGATCCTGGTTCCCCGCTAGATAAAAGCGCTCGGGCCGATGGTTACACAGTAGTTAACGCTGATCCAAAAGTTGGCGGCCGCTTTAGCGCACTGACCGCATTTGGTTTAGTACCAGCTGCCTTAATTGGTGTTGACGCTTCGGTTCTGCTTGATGCCGCATCCGATGCAAAAGCACAAATAGTTTCTTCTGAAGTAGCAATTGATATCGCGTACCTAATCAGCAACGCTGGCCAGTATTTAACTTATTGCGATTCACCTGAAGCTCCTGGGCTTTCGGATTGGATCGAACAATTAGTTGCTGAATCAACTGGCAAGAATGAAGTTGGTCGACTGCCAGTTGTAATTGAGAGCTCATCGGCAGCAGCTGGTGGCGATGCGTTTAGCATTGCTTTTAGTGGGGATGCAGACTTAGTAATCAGTGGCGAACTTGGCGAACAATTCTTCCTTTGGGAATGGGTAACTGCACTAGTAGGCGCAGCACTTGAAATTGATCCTTTTAATCAGCCGAATGTAACTGAAGCTAAAGAAGCTACCAGCGCATTACTTTCAGAGTGGAACGGCGTCCTGCCCGACTTTAAGGCAGATGCCATCGATGGCGCTGTAGAAATATTTGGGGCCGGTTCTGATTTAACTGCTGCGCTACGAAACTTCATTAACGAAATTCCAACTGGTGGTTATGTCGCCATCATGGCTTACTTAGATCGCAACGGTGATCGCGATTTGGCTAAGTTGCGCGAAATCATGGCCCGCAAATCGAATCGACCAGTAACTTTCGGTTGGGGGCCACGCTTCTTGCACTCCACGGGGCAGTTCCACAAGGGTGGTCAGCAAAATGGTGCCTTCTTGCAGATCACAGGTGTTACAAATGGTGACGTAGTAATTCCTGGTCAGAGCTTTGGGTTCAAGACTTTGATTATGGCTCAAGCACTTGGTGACTTGCGCGCCCTTGCAAAAAGAAAATACCCGCTACTGCGATTACATTTAAGTGATCGAAGTGCGGGTATTGCTCAACTGCTAAAAGCCGCCGAAGCGCTTTAATTATTCGTCATCATCTCCGTGTAGCTTACGAAGTGCATCAGCCAGAATCTTTTCGCCCTCAGCTTCGCTGCGACGTTCTTTAACGTAAGCCAAATGCGTCTTATATGGCTCATTCTTGATTGCAGAAGGCGGATTGTTTTTATCTAAACCGGCTGGCAGACCGCATTTTGGGCAATCCCACTCAGCTGGGATAACTACACCTTCTTCTTTGGCAAATGATGGCTTTACTTCGTGGCCCTTGCCGCACCAATATGAAACATAGAAACGCTCAATTGATTCACCGCGTTCGGCTTCGCCCATTGGGCCAGCACCGACACGACTTCCGCGAATTGCACTTCCCATTTAGAGCTCCTTTAAGAAATTGAAAAAGTTAAATTAAGCTGATTTCAAAACCAGGCTTAGCGCTACAACGCCTGAGAACCAGAGGCCACCAACCACAATTGTGATTCGGTCAAGGTTCTTCTCAACTACTGAAGAGCCGCCAAAGTTTGATGAAACGCCACCACCGAATAGATCGGAAAGTCCGCTGCCTTTGCCCTTGTGCAATAAAACCAAGAGGATCATCAGAACGCTAGTAATGATGAGGATGATTGAAAGTGCGAGCTTCACGAATAGTTCTCCAACTTCGAAGTGAGGTAAGGCCGTTATTCTACTTGACCTACGGCGCAAGAAAGCAATTTAGTGGCGATCAAGCGTAATTAAGTCGATCTAACGGCTCATTCCCCGCGGTGATAGCGGGCGATCTTTGCCAATTCCTCAGGATCTAGGCTGGCTCCGCCGATTAGCGCACCATCCACATCGTCCTTTTTCATGATCTCTGCAATATTTGCAGACTTAACTGAACCGCCATAAAGAATGCGCATGTTCTCTGCAATTTCTGGTGACCCAATCTTGGCCACTTCAGCACGAATCGCAGCACAAACTTCTTGCGCATCTTCAGGTGTTGCTGTCTTGCCAGTTCCAATTGCCCAAACTGGTTCATAGGCAATTACAATCTTCTTTAACTCTGGCTTGGTGAAGCCTGCGAGCCCGGCACGAACTTGAACCAGCACGTGCTCCACATGTGTGCCAGCTTCGCGGATCGCAAGTTCTTCGCCACAGCAGAAAATTGGAGTTAGCTCATTTGCTAAAGCTGCCTTGATCTTCTTATTAACAATCGCGTCACTTTCATTGTGAATTGCACGGCGCTCAGAGTGGCCGATCACTACAAAAGTGCAGCCGAGTTTGGTCAACATTGAACCACTGATGTCGCCAGTGAATGCGCCACTTGTTTCCGGGGAAAGATCTTGTGCGCCGTAAAGCAGACGCAAACGATCGCCATCGATCAAAGTTTGAATCGAGCGAATATCAGTAAATGGCGGAATGATCGCAACATCTACTGCGTCGTAATCTTTATCGTCGAGGCTATAAACCAACTTTTGAGCAACTGCAATTGCCTCAAGGTGATTGAGATTCATTTTCCAGTTACCTGC
>RFRA01000290.1 GCA_009924725.1 Actinomycetota bacterium | reverse complement strand
TTCTCAATCTATGGAAATGGGTCAATTTCAATTCCACGCAATATTTATTTGAACGCGCAACCAGAAAATCTCGCGGAACTAGAGCAATGGCTAAGTGGCGTCAGTGGCTCAAAGGTCGAGATTAAAGTTCCACAGCGTGGCGATAAGGTCGACTTGCTCGACACAGTTAAGCGAAATGCTCAATACTCACTTATTCAATATGTGAGCAAGCGGGCAACCGATGCTGCGGTTTCTGGAAAAGCTCTTACCCAAATCGAAGAGATGTTGGGCTTGACGCGCACGCCACTTCGAATTGAATGTTTTGATATCTCAAATATTTCAGGTACTTCAGTGGTCGCATCTATGGTGGTATTTGAAGATGGCATGCCCAAAAAATCTGAGTATCGAAGATTCATAATCGACACCAGTGAAGGCTGGGATGACACCCGAGCGATGCACCAAGTAATCACTCGTCGTTTAAAGCGAATGCTCGATGATCGAAATGTAGATTTGGCAGAAGTTTCTGAAACTGGTGGCCGCATAAGTAAGTTTGCTTATCCGCCAGCTCTCATTGTGGTTGACGGCGGCAAGCCACAAGTTAGTGCGGCCCAACGAGCCCTAGGTGAATTAGGAATAACAGATATTGCGTTGTGTGGTTTAGCAAAAAGATTAGAAGAAGTTTGGCTTCCTAATAACGCCGATCCGTTAATTTTTCCTCGTAACAGCGAAGGACTTTATTTACTGCAACGAATCCGAGATGAAGCGCACAGATTTGCGATTACTTTCCACCGATCACGACGCTCTAAAATCATGTTGGAATCTTTACTGGATGAAATTCCAGGCCTTGGAAGTGCTCGCCGGACTGCGCTGCTCGACCGTTTCGGCTCCGTCTCTGCAATCCGAAAAGCACCAGTTGGTGAGTTAGCGACCACCCCTGGAATCGGTGAGAAACTAGCTGAAACTATTGCCCAGTCGTTGGCACAAATAGGCAAGGGTGAAGCGGTAAACATGACTACTGGAGAAATCACTGGTGCTTGACAGGCACGGCAGGATAGAAGCATGAAGCGCAACGAACTCTTGATTTTGACCGGCATGTCAGGTGCTGGTCGATCTACCGTCGCGCACTCGCTTGAAGATCTTGGTTGGTATGTAGTCGATAACTTGCCACCAGCGCTGTTACCAG
>RFRA01000289.1 GCA_009924725.1 Actinomycetota bacterium | reverse complement strand
TTTGGTTGCTCGTTAGCCATTGGGCAACCTTAAGGGCGGGCAGGGGTCAGGCGGTAATTTCACGATTCGTTCATCTAGTGTTCACCTTTGATCTGCCTAAGCGAACCCACTTAATAGCAGGATTCCCACCATGTCGACCACTGAAACAACCTATGTGATCCCCGAAAAGCGTGAGCTCACTACCAAACCTAGATTTTCAGACAAAGTTTTTCGTGGCGTAGTGACCGGTGGCGGACTTTCTTCGCTTCTAATTCTAGGTCTTATTTTCGGATTCTTGCTTTACCAAGGTTTCGACATTTTAAAATCGCAAGGCTTTGATTTCATTACTACATCTCGCTGGGACATTGCATACGACGAGGCGGGAAATGTTCTTAGTAGTGATTTTGGTTTATCATCGATGCTGATTGGAACCATCCTCTGTTCATTTATTGCAGTACTGATAGCAGTTCCAATCTCCGTAGCAACAGCGCTCTATCTAACTTTTTATGCCCCCCAATGGATAAAAAAGTCAATGGTTACGATCATCGACTTAATGGCGGCATTTCCTTCGATTCTTTTTGGAATTTGGGCATACTTTATTCTGATGCCAAGTGGCGTTTACTGGGCAAAATTAATTAATCACTACTTGGGCTTTATACCTTTATTTGAAAACAAAGATCGTTATTTTCAAGGCTCACCGTTTATCGCATCGCTAATTTTGGCCGTCATGATTATTCCGATCATTACCTCAATTTCTCGTGAAATTTTTTCCCAGGCACCGCTAGATCGAATCCAAGCTGCGTACGCTCTTGGTGCAACAAGATGGGCGATGATTAAAGCAGTAGTTATACCGCACGGACGTAATGGCGTGATCGGCGGGGCGATGCTTGGACTTGGTCGCGCGATGGGTGAAACTGTTGCGGTTTACACGGTGCTAAATATTGTTTTTGCAATAAATTGGAAAATCCTATTTGGAGTTGGTGGAAACGTAGCCTCACTTATTTTGACAAAGTTTGGTGAAGCTAGTGCCTATGAGATTAAGGGTTTGATGGCTGCTGGCCTGGTTCTTTTTGTATTGACGCTAATGGTCAACTTTGCATCAGATCAATTAGTTCGTCGATTTGGCGGTAGTGGCAAATGACAATGAAAACCGACACCCAAGCAAAAACTTACCAAAACGTGCAA
>RFRA01000288.1 GCA_009924725.1 Actinomycetota bacterium | reverse complement strand
ATCTAAAACTTCAATCGTTTGTTCTAAAGTTGCGCCGCCATAAGGTGCTGGTAAGTGCAGCAACGAACGTCCTGGGCCGATTTCTTGCCAAGATGAAGTGAAGCCATAGCCATGAAGGGCATTTGGCGGATCGAAAATTTGTGGCAATTGATGCTCTCGACCGTTTGCCCCAGTAATTAAGCCATCGCGCACGCGGCCGGCCCAAGGCCCCATGCCATACCAGCCATAATTTACAGGGGTGCCACGAAAGGGCAGCGTGAACTGCATGTCTCGCCAAATTAGTGAGGCTATCCGTGCGCCTTGATCTAAATCAATATTGATTTGGAATTCAGCATCATCAATGAATTGCATCCTAGTTCCGCTCAAGTGCTTCGGTTAGTTCGAATGCGCGAGGTGGTTGAGCTCCAGCACGAGAACAGGTAATCGCTGCTGCAACCGCAGCGCGATGTAAGACTTCACGCAATTTCGAACCAGTTAAGTTTAAAATACCAATCTTGGTAACTGCTTCAACAATGATCGCACCGACAGTATCGCCTGCGCCGACAGTATCTACAACTACAACTTTTCTGCCAGGGACTTCAATTATGCCATCGGTAGTAACGCCAACTAAGCCATTTGCGCCTCGAGTAATTACCACTAATTGCACACCTTTTTCAAGACAGACTTTGGCAATTTCGATCGGATCTTCATTTGGGTAAAGCGCCTCAATATCATCTTCACTGAATTTAACAACGCTACTAATCTTGATCCATTTTTCAACTTCGTCGCGATATTTAATTAGATCAGGCATCACGCTTGGTCTGATATTTGGATCAAAGACTATCGGTGCAAACTCGCCTACTTTAACTGCCCAGTCATAGAGAACTGAGGCACCTGGTTCAATAATTGTCACTAAGGTACCGATCTGTAGAACTTCTGGCTTAAATATTTCCGGATCAGGTAGCCAAGAGTTATCAAAAGCAAATGTGGCGGTGTTTTTAATTAAAAATTCATAGCTCGCTGAACCATCACCATTTAATGAAACGGTTGCAGTACAAGTTGGTAGCTCACTTGTTAACGCCAAATCCAAACCAACTTGATCACGGATTAATTCTGCACGTGCTGATTTTCCAAAAGTGTCAGTTGAAATTCCAGCAATGAATTGGACTTCGTGACCCAAGCGAGAAAG
>RFRA01000287.1 GCA_009924725.1 Actinomycetota bacterium | reverse complement strand
AGGTGGTTCTTTCCTATCGGGCAGTTTTGAATTGCTTCCAAAAGTTGAACTGCACCTCGAATCTGGCGCCATCTTGCTCGCCAGCGGCGACTATGCCGACTACTCCCCTGAACATTCAATCGAAGTATTAACTGAGGGCGAAGTCAATGAAGTAGTTCTACCTAGACGAGCTTTCATCGTTGGCTTTAGAGCTCACGGTGCAAGCATCACTGGACTCGGAACTATCAATGGAAATGCCGATGCATTTATTGCGACTCGTGGTGAATACATCCATCAGATGCGCGGTCCAATCGGGGGCCGGGATCAATACCTAGAGCGCCCATTTACCATCTTCTTAATTGAGTCTTATGGCGTGAAACTAGTCGATGTCACCATCACTGATCCTGCTTTCTGGGCTGTCAGATTTACTGGTTGCAACAATTTGGATATCAATGGAATCCGAATTTTGAGTGACCTGATGGTTCCAAATGGCGACGGCATCGATATCGACCGTTGCCAAGATGTGCGCATAACTAATTCGCACTTTGAGACGGCCGATGATTGCATATCGTTGAAATCGTGCGCCGGCACCGCACAATACGGATTGGTTGATAACGTAATCATCAACAGCTGCTTCTTCAAATCTACTTCGGGTGCGATAACCCTTGGTACCGAATCAGTTGGAGATATAACCAATGTGATCATTAGCGATTGCATTGTGCGAGATTCGCATCGAGGATTCGCTGTGCGATCACGTGAAGGTGGCACTATTTCAAACGTTCTGATCACCGACTGCATTGTTCAAACTCGCGCATTTAGCGATATGTGGTGGGGCCACGGTGAAGCGCTACACGTCACGGCCTTCTCCTGGGATGATCCGGCAACGGGAACTGATGGCAACATTGAACGCACTTACGAAGGAAAGGTGCGAAACATAACCTTCCGAAACATAAATGTAACTACTGAGGCAAGTACCCTGGTCTGGGCCGCGCATCCGGAGTTAATCAAAAGTGTGCTTTTTGAGAACATTAATCAACATATGATCCATCAATCGAAATGGCCGCATCGCATCGATCTACGCCCTAATGGCATTACCGATGTAATCCGCAGGAAACACAATGCTTTCGACGTAATGAATTCAACTGATGTAGTAATCCGCAGCTCAACAGTTACCTGGGATAGCCAGACTA
>RFRA01000286.1 GCA_009924725.1 Actinomycetota bacterium | reverse complement strand
AGTGATACCGACCAGATTTTTGTCGGGGATCCCGCAGCAATTAACTTTGCGACGAGGTTTAGCTGCTGGCTTAGGTTCGAATCGCCACCTGCATTTCCACCAGCAACAGTTGGTAGATCATCTGCAAACGGTGCCGGTTGCGCTAAAACTGGAGTAATACTTCCCGATAAGTTAAATAAATTTCGCATTGATGTTGCCGCAGCCGCCATTAGTGGATTGTCGTTCTGCGATTTGGCAGAGAGTCGAACACAGGCTTTTCCAATCTGACCATTCGGGATTGATAGGCCACCCAAGGGAAGTGCAGATCCACTCTGTTTTGTACCGGCCAATAGCGGTGGCAACACAGAACCCAAACTAATCGCCGTCATTGGATCAATTGGTTGTGAATCTAACCAGCGACCCAACCACCCTGTATTTAAATGGTTTTGCGGAGAACCGGTCTGCCAAATAGCCATAGATGAGAAGTGCGAACGATCTGGTTTTGGATAACCAACGCCGCGAATAATTGCCACCTTTTGTGAATCCCAAAGACTTTTAAATCCAGTCATTGACGCATTTAGCGCCATGCCATCGCTTAGTGGTAACAAAGTCTCTGGTTTGTAAGTTAAACCAGGCCTTGCTGTGTAGTACGCGGGATCTTGATATGGAATGACAGTGTTTAGACCATCATTTCCGCCGTACAAAGTAACCACGACAAGAATTGGAGTGCCCAAAGGTAAAGGTCTGGTAACTGCGGCGCTGGCTATTTCATCTACCGAAAGAATTGACGTTGCAGCAGCTGCCGAAACCCCAGAATATTTCAAAAATTGTCTACGAGTTACAGTCTTCATACCTAACTGCTCGTGTGAAAAAACTGGTTTCTCGTTCATACGCTCACCACATATTCCGGACTACAAATTGCAAGGATCAAAAGTTTTACTTCGCTATCTCGAACATCTCGAAGCGCGAACGAAGTGCGCGGCGTCCATTCGACAACACCTAGCAAATCCAGTAAATAAGTCGGGCGCTGTAATGGCGCTATTGCAGAAATACTAGATAGATCTGCTTGACCAACCAACCAGGTTGCAAAGGCGACCCTAAATTGCGCACTTGCCGAACTCAACCATGATTCATCTGTGGGCCAACCGCCAACATTTGGTGGTTCAAAAGGAATCTGCGACATCTTTGAT
>RFRA01000285.1 GCA_009924725.1 Actinomycetota bacterium | reverse complement strand
TACATCGACATTGTTAACGCGCAAACAATTAACGTGCCACTACCAAAAACTGCAGATGAAATTAAATCTGCAATATTAACTATTGCCAGCACACCAAACCTGGCCGATAAATCTTGGGTTACTTCGCAATATGACAAGTACGTACAAGGCAACACAATTCTGGCCCAACCAGAAGATGCCGGCATGGTTCGAGTTGATGAATCAACTCAACTTGGCGTGGCAATTAGTACTGATGCCAATGCCAACTGGTCATATTTAAATCCTTACGAAGGTGCCAAGTTGGCGCTGGCCGAAGCTGCTCGCAACATTGCAGTCGCTGGTGCCAAGCCGCTGGCAGTTACGAATTGCCTTAATTTTGGCTCACCTGAGGACCCTGGCGTTATGTGGCAATTCGCCGAATCAGTTCGTGGCCTTGCCGATGGTTGTTTAGAAATGGGATTACCTGTCACAGGTGGCAACGTTTCTTTCTATAACCAAACTGGTGACGTTGCTATTCTGCCAACACCAGTAATTGGTGTGCTCGGTGTTATTCAAGATGTGCGCACTCGCACCCCAATGGGAATTCCAGCAGCTGGTCTTGATCTCTATCTCTTAGGTGAAACTAAGAATGATCTCGCTGGAAGTGAATGGGCTTTCTTGCACAATCAACGTGGTGGCAATTCACCGACAGCTGACCTGCAACGCGAAATGAAGTTGATCGATTTCTTACTTGCCAACAATTCAATCTTTAAATGCGCACACGATCTTTCCCAAGGTGGCCTCGCTGCAACTTTGATCGAGACAACGCTTAAGCACAATATCGGTGCAACCATCACACTTAACAATGCGGGCATCGAACTTCTTTCTGAAACGCCATCGCGAGTGCTAATTGCGATCGACCCAAAAGATGCCACCAAGATCACCTACCCAGCAACCAAGATCGGCACCACCGGTGGCACATCGCTAACTATCAATGGTGCTGAAATTTCATTAGCTGAATTACGAACTGCCCACACCGAAACTTTCCCGAAGTTATTTGGTTAGCCAATGCGCGATCCACATATTCTCGAATCAGTTAAAGCAACTCTTGCCTTATTAGTTGCCGCAAATCCGGGTCGTGCCATTGAAGTGCGAATTCCTCCTTATGCCGCGGTGCAATGTGGCGAAGGCCCAACGCATACTCGTGGCACA
>RFRA01000284.1 GCA_009924725.1 Actinomycetota bacterium | reverse complement strand
TTTGAAAACATCTAGCGATGGAACTGCTAAATCAATTTGCGCATCAATGGCAGCTGCATAATCTGAACCAGGTGGAACTAGCCAAGCCAGGATCGGCGCTGTAATTCCAGTTGCGCGCAATGTGTGTGCTTCTTCAACAAGTGCCACACCAAGCCAAGTAGCGCCAGCGTTAACTGCCGTTTTAGCAACAGGAACTAAGCCGTGACCATAAGCATCTGCTTTAACCACTGCCATTAGCTCGGTGCCTGAAGCCGTTTTCAACTTCTTAACATTTGCCGCAATGGCAGTTAAATCAATGCGGGCTTCGGCGCGATTACTCATTAGCGCTCTACGATCACAAAGGCAGAAGCGATACCAGCATCGTGGGAAAGTGATAAATGCACAGCAGCACCATCAACTAAATCGGCAATTTCACCCCGAAATAAAAATGCTGGTTTGCCGCTTTCTAAATTAATCACTTCGGCATCATGCCACGGCAAACCCTTGCCAGCGCTAAGAGCTTTAGCTAGCGCCTCCTTGGCAGCAAATCGAGCTGCTAAGGAATGAATTGGCTTGGCTTGTTCAGCAATTGTGAAGAGACGTTCTTTCAGACCCGAGGTGCGCTCGAGCGCTTCAGCAAATCTTGCAATATCAACTACATCAATACCTACGCCGTCAATCATGCTTGATCCTTGCGCGATGGAATGATTCGGTCAAGAGCGGTAACTGAGATTAAGAGCGCTCCCCCTAGGAAAATGCCACCCAGTAAGTCTGAGAACCAATGGGTATTTCGGTAGAGAGATACAAACATAATTGCCGTAGTAACAGATGAAACTATCGTAATCAGATACTTGGCACTGTTCGGCTGATCCCATAAATATCGGTAAACCAAATAAGCGAAGAGCCCCCAAATTAAAACTGCATTTGAAATATGGCCACTTGGAAATGACATTCCGCCTGAATTCAAAAGATCCATATTCAAACGAGGTTTTGTTCTGCCGATGTATAGCTTGAAAATACCTACAACACCGTTGAGGGCCAGTAACGCAATTAGCGAAAGCAGTAGTGGCCGATAAGTATTAAACCTGCGCCACAAATATGCCGATAACAACAAGATAGCAATCGCACTTAGTCCGCGAAGCCCTAAATCATCGATGCGGCGCAAAATAAAATAGACCCACTTTGGGAAAAGATA
>RFRA01000283.1 GCA_009924725.1 Actinomycetota bacterium | reverse complement strand
GTGTTGGTGTTGGTGTTGGTGTTGGTGTTGGTGTTGGTGTTGGTGTTGGTGTTGGTGTTGGTGCTACAACAACCTTTACACCTTTACTCCAAACCAATTTCTTACCAGACTTAATGCAGGTGAATTTAAATCCATTGACTGTTGATACCGAATTCAACTTCGTGCAAGTGCCGCCAGCCTTAGCTGTGGCCGCAACCGCCAAATTAGTCGGCGATAGGGTGGCCAAAAGGAGAACAGCGAGGGCGGGTGCTAATCGGCGCATTAGCCGAGAATAAACGATCTAATATAAAAATGGGATCTCGAAAAGTTAATTTTGAGACTTCGTTCGCAGAACTCTTGGGAAATTACTTGATTCCGATTATCAGCCTTACACGCCCCTGGAAATTTGGGTCAGACAGGAGGTAATTCAGAGTTAAGTTGCCACTGAATGCACCAAACTCGTTGATGTGAGTGCCATAACCAAGATCAAAGCGGCCGATTTGGCTATTAGTTTCGGGGGCATTTGCGGGGACGACGGTTAGCGTTCCAGCTAAGCCTCGAGCAAATTCCGGAATTTCTGAGACTAACTCGAGAAACTGCCCAGGCTGAAGAACAACGTTTGTTGAATAAGTAATTGGATTCTTACCATCACCCTTTAAATCAAGGATTATCACTCGTGCTTGATCAGAACTAGCTCCAACGCTTTCAATCACGCTTTGTTCCTTAGTCGATAAAGATGAACCTGAAGAAAAAGTAATATAGAGGCCGAATCCCAATGTGATGGCAGCCAGGAAACCAAAGCCAGTTAGCATCCAGTCGCGGCGGCGACGTTGATTAGCTTTGAGAATAACGAGCTCAGCTAGATTCTCATTTGAAACTAAGTTGATACCGAGTCTTTCGAACTCGCGCTTAATTACATCATCAATGTCATTCATTGGTCGCCCCCTTTCTCTTCAACTAATTCAGCATCCTCTATGTCCTCTACCGTAAGTTCAGGTCGGTTTTTATTCAAAGGAGCTGAAATTTCTTTGGTTCCTTGAATAAAACTGGCAACCGCTAATCTGCCGCGAGCTAAGTGCGAAGCAGCTGTGCCCATCGGCATTTGAAGTGAGCGCGCAATTTCTTTGAGCGCATAACCTTCTTCATAAGTTAGAACTAAAACAGCGCGCTGTGCTGGTGTGAGTGACTTAAGCGCAGCATGTACTAAAAG
>RFRA01000282.1 GCA_009924725.1 Actinomycetota bacterium | reverse complement strand
TTAGGTGAATTAACAAATAAGGTGAGTGCTCGTGGGTAAAGAAGTTCGCGTACGTTTCGCACCTTCACCAACTGGTGATCTGCACGTTGGAAATATTCGAACTGCGTTATTTGATTGGGCTTATGCCCGTCACACCGGCGGCACTTTTATTTTCCGCATCGAAGATACAGATACCACTCGCGTTACCGATGAATATATTCAAGCGGCAATAGATACGCTCAAGTGGCTCGGACTTAATTGGGATGAGGGCCCCGAAGTTGGTGGACCTAATGGTCCTTACTTGCAATCACAGCGACTAGGAATTTATGCCGAATGGGCGCAAAAGTTTCTTGATCAAAAAGATGCTTATTATTGCTACTGCACACCCGTTGAATTAGAAGCTCGTCGCGAAGCACAGCGTGCTGCAAATGTTGCGCCCGGCTACGACGGTCAATGTCGTGATTTAACTGATGCTCAAATTGCTGATTACAAAGGGCAAGGCCGCGAAGCAGTTGTACGCATGCGCATGCCTGACGGAAGCACTACTTTCACCGATGAGATTCGTGGCGAAGTTACTTTCGACCATAAATTTGTGCCTGATTTCGTGCTGGTTCGCGGCGATGGTTCACCGCTTTATACCTTGGCCGTAGCCGTCGATGACGTAATGATGAAAGTGAGCCATGTTCTACGTGGTGAAGATTTACTTACCAATACCGCACGACAACTCCATTTACAGCAATGCTTGGGATACCAAACGCCGAGCTATTTACATTTACCACTCGTCACCAATGACGCCGGCGAGAAACTAAGTAAACAAACGAAAGCGACTGCGGTTGATATCGCTAACCCGGAATCAATTCAAGTAAGCCTCAGCCGTGCAGCAAATCACTTGGGGTTAAAAAATGATCCGTTTGGTGGGAGTATTTCACAATGGTTAAACCGTAAGGTCAAAGAGTGGCGGGAGCGCCATAGCATTTAGTTACTTTTTAGTCCCGCCCAAGAGTGCGCCAAGCACTGGCTTTTTTTGATTGGCGCCTGGCTTGATTGATGAACTGGTTGGCTCTTGCTTTGGTGCTGCCGTGATTTGCCCAGGCTCATAAGGCATATAAAAAAATGGGTCAGCTGCAATTGGTTTAGAACCACTGCTTTTACTCTCACGCTCACTGATGGGTAATCGCGCAATCGTGAGCTTACGCTTCATTAGCTTCTCAATAAT
>RFRA01000281.1 GCA_009924725.1 Actinomycetota bacterium | reverse complement strand
AATTACTGGTGATGCTGCTTTTGTTGATGAGGTAATCAAGTTGCTCCGTAGGGACAGATGAGTAGTAGTTCGAGTCGACCGGTTGGCCGAGAGGCAAGGGTACGGGTGAGGCCTAGATGGGGTCAATTCGCGCTCAAACTACGCACAAGTAATCAATTAGGTCGGTAGGATCGTCTATGCAATGAAGCGCTATCTAGAAATACTTGCCCTGCCTCACGCCTGGACTTTGGTATTGGCTTCATTTCCAGCACGACTTTCCTACGGAATGATCGGCCTCGGCATTTTCTTCAAGGTCCAGCGGGAAACAGGTTCGGTTGCTTTCGCCGGGTTAGCTATCGGCCTTAATTCAATCGGCGGTTCACTTACTGCTGGCTTTCGTGGTTACTTAATCGATAAATACGGTCAAAGTTGGCCGCTTCGCATTTTCGTGCCAAGTTACGCCGCCATGATCATGGCTGTAAATATGTCCGAGTCCAAAACATTTCTCTTGATCATGGCAACCATCATGGGTGTTAGCGCTCCCCCAATTAATCTTTCAATTCGCCCACTTTGGAAATCAGTTGTCTCTGGCACTCAACTTCGCACTGCGTATGCCATTGATACCTCAATGATGAACACCGCTGGCGTAGTTGGACCCGTTGTAGTTACAACTCTTGCACTTTCATCTCACCCAGGAAGCGCGCTTGCCGTTGCTTCAGGACTCATGTTCGTCGGCGGAACCGCGATCATGGTTTCGCAAGTTTCGCGCAATTGGAAACCCGAAATTAAAGACAAAGGTCAGCAACCGCTCTGGCGTAATCCAGCACTTCGTCTGTTGATGCTCGAAGGATCATTTATCGGATTTGGTTGGGGCATCTTTGACGTTGCTGTGCCTGCTTTTGCTACCCTAGAAAAAGTACCTAATCGAACAGCTTGGGTATTTGCCGCCATGGGAATCGCAAGCATCGCAGGTGGCTTAATTGCCGGCACGCTTTCAAAGCGCACTTCATCGCTTTCGGCCATGCGCAAAACCTATGCCATCTGGTTTTTGGTATCTATCCCCATTGCATTTACGTACCCAGGTTGGTCAATGGTTGTAGCTGGTGCGTTCCTAGGTTTCGTTGGTGGCGCAATTCAAGTCTTCTATTGGGAAGTTATGGAAGCAGTTCGCCCCAAAGGTTCTGCGACTTCTTACATGGGATTGTTATGGAGCGTAGAAGGA
>RFRA01000029.1 GCA_009924725.1 Actinomycetota bacterium | reverse complement strand
ATCTAATCGAGTATTAACTGTTACTGGCCTATCACCTGGAGCTTCGGCAACAATTACTCAAGGCACTTCGCGCACTGGTTACACATCAGGTTCTGCCACAGTTTCTGGAACATCAATTTCTATCCCTGCCCCAGCAATTAGTTCCTTTGCTAGTTCGAATGTGAACACACCAAGTACTGCTGTTTTTGGAAGCACCGTCACAATCACCGGCACAAACATCTTAAATGCCACGGCTGTGAAATTAGGAACAACTGCGGTTTCGAGTTTCACAGTAGTTAATTCAACAACGATCACATTTACAGTTAATGCGCCTTCTGGTGCAACTTATGCAATCTCGGTAACAACTGCCGGTGGTACAGCAGCTACAAGTACTAATTTGATGGTGACGCCTGAAGTGCCAACTATTTCAACACAACCTTCAAGTGCAACGAGAAGTGTTGGCACAAGCGTGACCTTTACTGTGGGTATTGGGTCGCTTAGTGAGACTGGAACAGTTCTGTCTTATCAATGGAAGAAAGGCGCCAACAACATATCTGGAGCAACATCCTATTCCTACACAATTTCATCTCCAACGGTTGCAGATGCTGGTGACTACAGTGTCACTATTTCAAATACCAGCGCGAACACAACTGCGATTTCTTTTGTAGCCTCAAATGCAGCGACATTGACGATGAACACCGCAAATACAACAACGACATTTACCGCTTCTTCAGTTAGCCCTGTCTTTGGTACAGGAGTAACTTTGACAGCCACAGTTACCGCAGGTGCGACAGGAACAGTGGCATTTAAAGACAGCTCCAATAACACTTTGTGTACTACAGGAAATCTTTCATTTGGAAGTGCGAACTGTTCTTGGACTCCATCGAGTGTGGGTAATTTTGTTGTTAGCGCTGTCTACGAGGGCGATGTGAACTACTCGACCTCTACAAGCTCTACTTCTACTATTTCTGTTAGTAAAGCAAATCAAGCAACCCTGACTATCTCTTCATTGGGAACTTCAAGTAAAAGCTATCCATATTCTCAAGCGCTAAATGCAACAACATCTGGTGGTTCAGGAAATGGAAATGTCACCTATGCACTTGAATCTGGGGGAACGGCAACTTCTTGTGCCTTGAGCTCAAATTCAGCGACTGCAACTCTGACTGCCACCGCAGCTGGAACATGTCTGATTAAGGCAACCAAAGCAGGTGGTACCAATTACAACGATGCAACAAGTGCAACTGCGACTTTCACCTTTAGCGAGGCTGCGCCTGGTGCTCCAACTATTTCGGCAATAACAGCTGGTTTTGGTTCTTTATCGATTGCATTCACAGCAGGGACGAACAACGGAACCGCGCTAACAAATTATGCATACTCAACAGATGGCGGAGCAACTTTCAAGAGCCTGGCTACATCGGGAACCACTTCTCCAATTGTGATCACAACCGTAAGTGGAAGTTCATCTTCACTTGTTGCTGGTACAACTTATTCAGTAAAGATTCGCGCGATTAACACGATTAACGGTGCCGATTCTGCTGCAGTAAGTGGAACCCCTAAGGCACCAACAGTTCCAGGTAAAGCCACCGGAGTCATATCTGTATCGTCAGCGACAAGTTTGAATGTCACCATTGATTGGAGTGCCGAGAGCAATGGTTCACCAATCACTAAATGGTGGCTATTAGTTATCTATGGTCCAGACCGTAAAGAAATCTTTTCTAGAGTAGATCCAGCAAGTGATGGAACCTATTCACAAACTCTCACAATGCTTCCAGGCCTTGATTATGAGTTCACCGCCGAAGCAGAGAATTTAATTGGCCGACATCCGAGCTTCTTCGGGCCAAGTATCTATGGTGCTCCACTTTCTATTACGTATAACGGTCAATCAAATACAAGTGGATCTGTCCCCGTAAACAGCACAATCTATCTAAGAAACGGAAGCGTGGTCATTGCGGGTAACACTGGAACATTGGCACGCACGGGATATACCTGGGCTGGTTGGACGATAAATTCAAATGGAACTGGCACGGTTTACTCAGGTGGAGAGACTTACACACTAGGAAACTCAAACTTAACTTTGTATGCAAAGTGGAGTCCAAACACTTTGACTGTTACTTATGATTCTAAGGGTGGAACTGACGTTAATGCAGGATCGGTTTTAACTGGCGGATCACTTTCGGCACCAACTGCTCCAACACGCACTGGATATAACTTTGCATATTGGTCTGCAACAGATGGCGGAAGCGCTCTAACTTTCCCTTACTCACCATCGAATACTGGAAACTTCACGCTGTATGCACGGTGGACTGCAAAAACTCTTGCAGTTACATATGACACTCAAGGTGGAAGTTCTGTAACTTCTGGGAGTACGACAACAGGCGGCGGCATTTTAATCTCACCCGGAACACCTACTCGTTCCGGTTATTCATTTAATGGATGGTTCGCTGGTTCCACAGGTGGAAGTGCTTTGACCTTCCCATATGCACATGGCCAGACCGCAGATTTCACTATGTATGCTCAATGGAGCGCGGTTACTTACACAATCACTTATGCCAAGAATGGTTCTACAGGGGATTTGGCTACATCATCCGATACCTACACAACTGGTGGCACTGCAATTACGCTTCCGGGCAGAGGGACTTTAGTTAAGTCAGGACATACATTCGCAGGTTGGTCTGTAGGTGGAAATACACCAGTCTTAAGTGGTGGTTACACAACAACCTCGCACGTAACTCTTTCCGCGGTATGGACCCCAATTTCATACACGATTACTTATAACCCAAATAATGGAGATTCGACTCCAACCCAAGCTTCGCTGACTATTGGCCAAACTTTTACTCTTGCGAACGCAATAACCCGGGCACCTTCAGGTGGAATTTCATATCAGTTTGCTGGTTGGGACAACGGAACCACGATTTTCCACGCTGGCGAGTCAGTTACCGTTGGAACAACTAACCTTTCTTACACTGCAGTCTGGGCGCAGTTATATGAAGTTACTTATGTAAACAATGGCGGAGACTTCGCAGCAACGGATACGAAGTTTGACGCCGAATGTTTGTCTAACAATCTTTGTACAAACAACCAAGCAATCACATTGAATGCAGCGCCAATTCGAGCTGGTTATGAGTTTGCTGGGTGGGAAGATCAGTCTGGAGCAGCCGTTGTAGACACAAACTCTGGAACTGCCGGCGTACAAACAACCGTTACAGCTAGCCGATTTGTTTTCTCGGCAAACTGGACTGCAGTCTCTTACACAATTAGCTATGTATCCAGTGGTTCAGCCGCACCAATTCAAGGTTCATTGACGATCGGCCAAAGCTTTGTGATTGGATCTGCGGTAACCAGAAACGGATACACATTTAATGGCTACAGTGATGGCACAAACATCTATCTACCAGGTGCAACATATGTTGTGGGTTCCGCAAATGTCACGTTGACCGCACTCTGGATAGCAGATGTTTACACGGTTACTTATGACTGGAATGGCTCAACTGGAGCGGCAACCTCGGTGAGTACTTACACAGTTGGGGTATCAAGTGATATCTCATTACCATCACAGGGAAATCAAGCAAAGACAAATTACAGTTTTGATGGTTGGTCACTAACGCGAAACGGAACAAAACTTTCTGGAAGCACATATATTCCTACCGCTTCTGTGACCTTGTATGCACGCTGGACGATTGATGTTTACATCGTGACTTATAGCGCTCAGGGCGGAACTGGTATTCCAGGTTCAGCCACAACAGATGCAGGTGGCAGCGTTACTTTGCCACGTCCAACGCGAAATCACTATGTCTTCTTAGGTTGGTATGACACAAGTACCGGCGGATCATTAGTTAGTTTGGCTGATGTTTCGTACACCCCAATTGCCTCAGTGACCTTATTTGCACGTTGGCGGCAGAGTTCTTTAACTGGATTTACTGATGCACAACTAACTCGAGTTTTATCAACTGCAAAAACATCCTCAAGCGAGGACCGCACGTTTACTTTCAATACATCAGGTGGGTATGGAGTAAGTGTATTTGTCCCCAAAGAAGCACTACCAAATGACACTGAGCTTGGCTTTTACTTGGCGGCTTCACCTTCAGCAACAGCTAAGAGTGCAATTACTGGCACTATTAAATATGTTTTATCACTCGTGATTGCTTGGACTGATCCAACAGGTGATGTGCCAGATGCTGCATCGGGTTCGCCTATTCGAGTAACCATCACTGACTCTTCAATTAAAGTTGGTGCAATCGTTTACAGTCAGATTGCTGGTCAAGTTGTTGAATTAGGCCGAGCAACTCAAAATGGATCTGTAACGGTAAACATTACCTCTGATCCTGAAATTTTCTTGATTCAGTCAAAACCAACAGTTCCAACGAGCGTGAGTGCGACTGATAGCGTCGCTGGTGTATCAACCGTAACTTGGAGCGCGCCATCGGATATGGGCGGTTCAGAGTTGATTTACTACACATTAACCTCTGGCGGTAGTCAGGTTTGTCGCACGTCTCAGACAAGTTGCATAGTCAATGGTTTGACAGACTCGACTCGTTATTCATTTACTGTTACCGCAACAAATGGTGTGGGCACATCAGATGCAAGCACAACGTCCAATTTGATCAATCCACCTGCGCCAACTTCTACGCCTACACCAGCCCCAATTCCCGCTCCTACACCAACCCCAACTCCTGTTACTCCGCCAATTCAAGTTGTTAACCCTAAGCCAGTACCTATAGTGATTCCGACGTTAACATCTCTTACCTTCGTCGAGAACTCAACTAAAGACGGTGGCAAATTGGTTTGGACTGGAACCAATATTGAATCAGTTCTATTTACAGGCACTGCTTCAACTTATCCAGCGCCGTATAACTTTGGAGCATTCACAATCACTTGGAATGGCTCACTAGTAAATATGATCCCTGGCGTTACTTACAAAATGAAATTAGAAGTTAGATCAGTCAATGGTGGATCGGACTCAAGGACAATTGAGTACACAATTGCAAAACCAGAAGTCGATACAACCGCTTCAGATGCGGCACTAAAGATTGCCAAAGAATTGGCGGATGCAAAGGCCAAGGCAGAGGCGCAAGCACAAGCCGATAAAATTGCGAGAGAGGCTAAAGCAGCAGCAGAACTAAAGGCGGCAGAAGCTAAAGCAGCTGCTGATGCTGCAAATGAAGCTGCGCTGAAGGCTGCTCAGCAGCTCGCAGATGCAAAGGCGCGCGCAGACGCAGAGTTAAAAGCTAGCCAAGCTAAAGCAGCCGAAGATGCACGAATTGCTGAAGAACTTCGCAATGCAAAAGAGAAAGCCGATGCAGAGCTAAAACTTGCTGCTGAAAAGAAAGCGCTAGAAGATGCTCAAGCCGCAGCAGCACTTGCAGCGAAGAAAATCATTCCAGAGATTACGCTTTACTCAATCTCTTCGAAGTTAACGCTAAGTGCGTATGACAAGGCGTACCTAAACAAATACATCTCAACGTTAAGGAGTAAAGCGATCGTTACCTGTATCGGTTACTACTACGTTAAAAACACAACGCTCGCGAAAGCAAAAGCACTAGCAGTGGTTCAAGCAAGTGCGATCTGCAAGATGATCAAGAAAGCTAAGCCAACAATCATTACCAAGATTGCTATCTATTCTTCGAGCAAGGCACCAAAGGCTGCTCAAGGTGCCAAATGGGTAGCAGTTAGCTATCGCGTTGACTCATTTAAAAGTAAGTAGAAGTAGTCGCCCGTAACCTCAAAAAAGGCCCTTAAACCCCTATTTTTAGGCCTAATTTGACCCGATTTCTCGATATCTAGCCCCCCGCGTTACCCTTACCTCCTTGACAATTACGACCCTAGTAACCGCTGGTTCTGGTTCACGTGGAAACACGACCCAGGCCATTAAAAATGAGGTATGAAATGAAGCCAGAGATCCACCCAGAATATAAAGAGACCCAAGTAACTTGTGGTTGCGGCGAAAAGTTTGTTACTCGCTCAACAGTTGCCAGCGGTTCAATCTATGTTGAAGTTTGTTCAGTTTGCCACCCGTTCTACACCGGCAAGCAGCGCATTCTCGACACTGGTGGTCGTGTTGCTAAGTTCGAAGAGCGTTTCGGGAAAAAGAAGTAGCTTTCTAAATAGACCGCATCGCAACCTGTTATGGGTTGCGGGGCGGTCTTTTTATTTTCTTTTTCAAATTTAACTAGCTAAAGCAGAGAGGCAGATAAACAAATGGCTAATGATCGTTTCGCATCTGCTGATGAATTAGTAAAAGAGTATGCCGAGCTCGAAGCGAAGATGGCTGATCCAACTATTCACGAAGATGCCAACAATGCTCGCAAACTCGGTCGTCGCTATGCCCAACTTGGCCCGGTTGTTTCAGGTTATCGCGTATGGCGATCAGCCGAAGATGATCTTGCTGCTGGTCGCGAAATGGCAGCAGAAGATGCTGATTTTGCTGCTGAGATTCCAGCACTTGAAGAAGCCGCTCGTATTGCTGGCGACAAATTAGAAGAACTCTTATTGCCACGTGATCCAAATGATGATCGCGATGTAATTCTTGAAGTTAAGGCTGGCGCTGGTGGTGATGAATCTGCGTTGTTCGCGGGCGACTTACTGCGTATGTATATGCGTTATGCCGAAAAACGTAATTGGAAAGTTGAAGTTATTGATGCCACCGAAAGTGAAATGGGTGGCTACAAAGATATTTCCGTAGGCGTTAAATCAAAGGGCACTGCAGCCCCTGGCGAATCACCATATGCGCGCTTGAAATTTGAGGGTGGCGTACACCGTGTACAGCGTGTGCCAGAAACCGAATCACAAGGCCGAATTCACACATCTGCAGCAGGCGTATTGATCTTGCCTGAAGCTGAAGAAATCGACGTCGAATTAAACATGAATGATGTTCGCGTAGATGTTTATCGCTCATCTGGCCCTGGTGGTCAATCAGTTAACACCACCGACTCAGCGGTTCGCTTAACTCACGTTCCAACTGGCATTGTGGTTTCGTGTCAGAACGAAAAGAGCCAGTTACAGAACAAGGAATCTGCTTTACGTATTTTGCGCGCACGTTTGCTAGTTGATGCGCAAGAGAAAGCCGATGCAATTGCTTCAGCTGAACGCAAGAGCCAGGTTCGCACAGTTGATCGTTCAGAACGCATTCGTACCTATAACTACCCAGAGAATCGCTTGAGTGATCACCGGGTTAATTACAAATCAAATAATTTAGATGCTGTTTTAAATGGCGAGCTCGATGATGTTATTCAAGCTTTGCTAGATGCTGATAAAGCTGCCAAATTAGCATCAACTGAAAAGTAAGTTCTGAGGTACAAATGCAGATCAAAGCGCTGATTAGTGAGGGCAAAGCGCAGATCGAAGCCGCTGGTTATTCAACCGTTGATGCCGAAATTCTGTTGGCACATCTTTTAGGTTTAACTCGCATGGAGTTACATAATCCGATTGCACTTGAACGCGCACTGGCTGAAGTCACTGATGAAAGTGCGATCGTTGATGGTTATGCCGAATTAGTTAAACGTCGCTGTAATCACGAACCAGTGCAGTATCTAACGGGTACTGCCGGTTTCCGTAACTTAGATCTAGTAGTTGGCCCAGGGGTATTAGTTCCGCGCCCCGAAACCGAAGGTCTAGTTGAAGAAGTTTTAAAACACATTGCTAATTTGCCCGGCCCGGTTTCCGTAATTGATTTAGGGGCCGGCTCCGGTGCGATGGCAATTTCGATTGCAACAGAGGCGCCAAATACCCATGTAATTGCGGTTGAAAAGAGCATGGAAGCCATCGAGTGGCTCAAGCAAAACGTGGCTTTCTACGATGAAAGTATTCGTATTTTTCAAGGCGATGTTGCCGATGTTCTAGAGGGCGTTAAGTGCGATGTAGTTGTGGCTAATCCGCCGTACGTGCCAGATTCGCAACCACTGCCAAAAGATGTCGCTAACTTCGAACCAGCGATAGCTTTATTTGGCGGCCCTGATGGGTTAGAACTACCAAAGCGATTCATTGAAGCAGCAGCCCGATTGTTAAAGACTGGGGGATTGCTGGCAATCGAACATACCGAAACCCAAGGCGCAGCAATTGCTAAATTACTTAGCGCAGACTTTAATCAGATCGCACTTCATCAAGATTTAACTGGACGGCCACGTTGGACCAGTGCGATTAGAGGCAATCAATGAGCGAGATTGTTAAGTTAACCAAAAGCGAATTTGCGGCACATGTTGCGTTAGCCGCAAAAGCTATTCGCGATGGTTATGTAATTGTGGTTCCGCTAGAACACAGTTATGTTTATTTGTGCGACGCCTTTAGCCATGATGCAGTTCGCACGATGCATGTCATGCGCGGCGATGCGTTGGGCGTAGCAGCCCAAGTTTTGATTTCAGATGCCGCCCGCGCGGTTGGAATAATTCGTGACTCGAGCGCTGATCTGCAAAAGTTAACTGCTGCATTCTGGCCAGGTTTGTTATCAATCACGGCCAAGCCACAGTTGGCACTTAATTGGGATCTAGGTGATGATCGCAATTTAGATCGCATCAATCTGCGAGTACCAGCTGCTGAATTTGCTCGAGCAGTTACTGCTGAAGTTGGCCCACTAGCAACTGCGAGTGCAACACTTGCTGGGCAGCCTGCAATAAATAGCATCGATGACATCTCAATAGATGGAACGCATTTGGCTTTGATTTTTGATGGCGGTCTATTAACTAAGGGGCTCCCAACGACAATCGTGGAAACCACTGAAACTGGGCTCAAAGTAGGGCGAATTGGGGCGATTTCACAGGCACAGTTGGCTGAAGTCACGCCCGATATCTCGCTCATTGGTAACTAGCCCTAATAAGATTGCGTAATGAGCGACGATACTTTTTACGGCCCAGATTTCGAACTTCTTTCCAAGCAAGATCCAGATATCGCTGGAGTTGTTTTATCTGAGTTAAAGCGTCAACAACAGAATTTGCAACTAATTGCTAGCGAAAACTTTACTTCCCGCGCCGTACTAGCAACGCTTGGCTCAACACTTTCAAATAAATATGCCGAAGGCTACCCAGGCAAGCGTTACTACGGTGGTTGCGAAGAAGTTGATAAAGCCGAAATTATTGCCATCGATCGCGCCAAAGAACTTTTCGGTGCCGAACATGCCAACGTGCAACCGCATTCAGGTGCCAGTGCCAACGTTGCCGTTTACCAAGCATTCACTAAACCAGGCGACACCGTGCTTGCAATGTCATTGCCTCATGGCGGTCACTTAACTCATGGTTCGAAAGTTAACTTTTCCGGTAAGTGGTTTAACGTAGTCTCATACGGAGTTCGCGAAGACAATGAGCTAATTGATTATGATCAATTACGCGATCTGGCCATAGCTAATAAACCAAAGATGATTTGTAGCGGAGCAACTGCTTACCCAAGTTTGATTGACTTCGAAAAAGTTCGCCAGATTTGCGATGAAGTTGGCGCCATTATGTGGGTTGATGCAGCGCACTTCATTGGGTTAGTTGCCGGAAAAGCGATTCCGTCACCGGTGCCGTATGCAGATGTAGTTTCATTTACAACACACAAGGTTTTGCGTGGTCCACGCGGTGGCATGATTTTGACAAAGGGCGAGCATGCAGCTGCAATCGATAAGGCAGTTTTCCCAGGTATGCAAGGTGGCCCAATCATGTCGGCAGTTGCTGGCAAAGCGGTAGCCCTAAAGGAATGTGCTCAGCCGGCTTAC
>RFRA01000280.1 GCA_009924725.1 Actinomycetota bacterium | reverse complement strand
GCCCCACCAAGTGAACTAGTTGTAGCAGCGCCGCACTTAGAACACATCGGGTGCGAGGTGTGCCAATTAGAAAGTGCCACAGCATGTAGCGCTATACCAATTTCAAGTGGCGAAAGCGCTGCCCCAATTTCGCGCAGAGAGAGTAAACCTTCTGATTCAACAACGTGCGCCGCAAAATATGGCGTATCGGTTGCTCGATCGATACCAAGAAAGTAATTCTCTACACTCTGCACATTTGGATAAAGTAATTTGGCACTTGCTAGATCAGCGCTAACTTTTCCGCCACCAACTGTTAAAACTTTGGCACGTTTTAGCAGCAGATCCAGCGCCGCTGGGTCGGTTCGCAGCTCGCTCGCGCGGTCAATCAGACTCGGCTGCTGGTTAATCGCGCTCATAAGGGGCAACGCTACTAGCCTTGCCGCATGAAGGTAACCTCATGGAATCTGCTGCACGGCATGCGAATCCCCCCTCAAAAAGGTGAAGATTTATCTGACCTGCCGGCCGCAGCCGATTCCCTAGGCACTGATGTCTTAGCGATGCAAGAAGTCGACCATGGCCTAGCACGTTCAAAAGGTGTGTTTCAAGCGCGCGATATTGCCACCCGGATGGGCGCACTTGATTGGGCATTTGCGCCAGCAATCATTGGTTCGCCCGAAGGCAAATGGCACAGGGCCGAGAAAGTGCCCTTCATTACAAATGACATCAACGATACTGAAATTGATTCAGGAAGTTATGGAATCGCAATCATCTCAAAAATCAAAGTTTTAAAGTGGCATCGCTTAAATTTAGGAAAATCAATCATCGGAATGCCACTTCTAGTTGCAGATAGCGAGACTGGTAAAGCAAAAAGTATCTACATTCGTGATGAACCACGCATGGCATTGGCAGCTGATTTAGAAAATGGTTGGACAATAATTAACACTCACTTGTCTTTCGTACCAGGTATGAATCTTTATCAATTGACTAAATTGAAAAAGTGGGCAGATAGCTTTGGCGATAAGGTCTTTCTGCTTGGTGATTTCAATCTGCCAATCGGCATACCAGTGCTCGGTTCAAACTGGCAATCTTTATATGCTCAAAATACATATCCTAGTTGGATGCCAAAGATTCAATTCGATTACATCCTGAGTAAAGGAATTGCTCTTAAAGAAGTTGTTCAGGTTCCAACCACAAGAACTGGAATAAGTGATCATTTGCCACTTACTATTGAAATCAAATAGTT
>RFRA01000279.1 GCA_009924725.1 Actinomycetota bacterium | reverse complement strand
ACCAATTGCAATAAGTAATTTAGTAAGCGGAGCAAGTATGAAGGCTAAGAAATAAGCAACTGTTGCACCAGCCAGAGCCCAATTATCGGGTCTTTGCTTGCCGAGTGTGCGAGGCCCAACTCCGACCATTACATATGAAACAACCACCATGATTGCAACCGTTAACGCCATTGCCTGGGCCGATGAATATTCGCGCAACAAGATGACCGCTAGTAGAACGGTTGCGGTTAACTCGCAAGTTTTTCTGACTAAAAGCACCACATTTAAATATCTGGCTTGGTCAAAGAAAACTTTCTTTAATATTGCGCCGCCACGTTTGCTCTCTAGCTTTTCAATCACTACCCGAGAGATCGAAGCCAGCGCTGATTCGGTGCCAGCTAAAAAACCAGCAAAAGCTAGAAGTGCAATGATGGAAATTATGGGCAGGGGGTTCATTTACTTTCAGCACTCCATTGTTTTACTAGGGATTCTTGCAGGTCGAACATAACTTTCTCATCTTGCGGCTCTGCATGGTCGTAACCCAGGATATGTAACAAACCATGAGTGGCCAAGATAAACATTTCATGTTCAGGTGAGTGGCCAGCTACTTTTGCTTGCGCAGTTGCAAAATCGGGTGAGATAACTATGTCGCCCAAAGTCACGATTTCACCTTGTGTCTCAGGCAGATCCATTGGAAATGAAAGCACATCAGTTGAGCCGGGCTCATCCATCCACTTAATATGTAGCTCAGTCATTTCAGCATCATCAACAAAAGTTACGTTTAAATCGCAATCCGGATGCAGATCTAACTTAGACATCGCAAAAGTCAAGAGCGATAGAATTTGTTCTCCTGGTGCAAGCGCTCCTGATTTATTGGTTATTTCAATGGTCATGGATTGCGAATCGAGCGCGGGGCTTGGCGCGCTTCATTGAACTTGTCGTAAGCCTTAACAATGTCGCCAATTAGGCGGTGGCGAACCACATCTTCAGCAGTTAACTCTTGGAAAGAGATGTCATCGATATCGTGCAAAATCTCGCGAATAATTGCGAGCCCTGATTTGGCGCCATTTGGTAAATCAATCTGCGTCACATCGCCAGTAACTACCATCTTGGAACCAAAACCTAGGCGAGTTAAGAACATCTTCATCTGCTCAGGCGTGGTGTTCTGCGCTTCGTCAAGAATAATAAAAGCATCATTTAGCGTACGTCCGCGCATGTAAGCAAGAGGTGCAACTTCGATAAC
>RFRA01000278.1 GCA_009924725.1 Actinomycetota bacterium | reverse complement strand
CTTGAAGCGCAAACTGGCCGGAAATTATTTACCAATAGTGGCACTTTGTATGTTGCACCGACTAAAGACGATTATTTAATTGATGTAGCAAATCGTGCCGCCAATTTTGGAATCAGATATCAAATAGTTAACTCACCTGAAGCTCTATTAGAAATCGCTCCCGAGTATGAGTTTAGCCCCGAATTTTATGGCTATTTTGAACCAGACCAAGCAGGCTCTATAAATCCGCGCGAAATTTTAAGAGCTCAAAAAGAGATACTGACTAAAAATTTAGGCACCCACTTAGCGAAAGTCGTCTCAGATGTGCAGCGATACAAAAATGGTTGGCAAGTTACCACCCTTGACGGGCAGCAGACTTCAGCCGTTAATGTCTTGATAACCGCGGGATCATTTTCAAATTTCCATAGTTTGCTCACAAAAAAGTTGGACATTCAGGTCAAAACCGAAGTCATTGTCTTGGCGGAGGTGACCGAATCTGTTGCGCTTTCTTTAAGCCACTTACCAGCTTTGTTATATGAGATTTATGTCGATGACTTTGACGGAATATATTTAGTGAAACCAGAAAAGTATCCTGATGGTAAGTGGTACCTAAAGATGGGATTAAATCAAAGTATTGATCAGTATTGCACTTCATTAACAGAGCTTCGAGAGTGGTTCGTTGGTGACCAACATTTGTCTTATTTGCCAGTGCTGAAGCGAGAGTTATTCAAGTTACTACCAACCGTAGAATTTGAAAGCCTGACCACCAAGCCATGTGTTATCTCACGAACTTCTACTGGAAATCCTTATATAGATAAGGTTGATGAAGGTCTTTACGTGGCTACCGGATGTAATGGATATTCGGCGATGTCTTCAGATGCTCAAGGTCGCGTTGCCGCCCAATTAATTAGTGCTGGCGTTTATCCAACTGGTTACTTGCACGAGGACTTTCAAGCAAAATACTCAAGTCAAACTTAACGCGTCCAATCTGCTGTGCGATCTCGTAGTTCTTGATACTTAGTAAATACTGAAGGCGTTGCTGGTGCATTAACCTTTTCAACTTCACCAAAATTCCAGATTGGTGCATCAGTATTTCCAGATAGCGCCCAAGCTGCTTGGCGCGCTGCACCATCTGCTACATATTCACCCGCTGGTGGAATCAAGACTTCACGATCAAATAGCGAACTCGCGATCTGCGCAACTGCTGGATTTTTCGCAGCTCCGCCAATTAACAAGATGCGATTAACCGC
>RFRA01000277.1 GCA_009924725.1 Actinomycetota bacterium | reverse complement strand
CTCTTTGACGAACTCAAGCTCCCTAAAACTAAGAAGATCAAAACTGGCTTTACCACCGATGCTGAATCCCTTGAGTGGTTGTTTGAAAAGACTAAGCATCCACTTTTGCAGTCACTACTTCGAATTCGTGAAACCAACAAGTTAAAAACTACGGTTGAAGGCCTGCTAAACGAGATTGCCGAAGATGGCCGCATTCACACTCACTTCCAGCAAACCGTTGCTGCAACGGGACGTCTTTCATCAACTGGTCCAAATCTGCAGAACATTCCGGTACGAACCGAAGAAGGTCGCAAGATCCGTGCCGCATTCGTTGCGGGCAAAGGTTACGAAACTCTGCTGACGGCTGATTACAGCCAAATTGAAATGCGCATCATGGCTCATCTTTCCCATGATGAAAATTTACTTGCTGCCTTCGAAAGTGGCGAAGATTTACATGCCACAGTCGCCGCTGAAGTATTCGGCGTCAATGCAAAGGATGTTGATCCTGAAATGCGTCGACAAATTAAAGCGATGTCTTATGGCTTGGCATATGGCTTATCTTCATTTGGTTTATCTGCGCAGCTCTCAATTTCACCCCCTGAAGCAACTGACTTAATGGACCGTTACTTCCAACGATTTGGCGGTATCCGCGATTATTTAAAGAACGTTGTTGAAGAGGCGCGCAAAGTTGGCTACACCGAAACGGTTATGGGCCGTCGTCGCTATCTACCTGACTTAACTCACGACAATCGCATGCGTCGTGAGATCGCTGAGCGCGCTGCACTTAACTCACCAATTCAAGGTTCAGCCGCCGACATCATCAAGCAGGCGATGTTGAACGTAGATGCGGCTATGGCTAAAGCTAAGCTGCAATCACGCATGCTGTTGCAGGTGCACGATGAATTGATTTTTGAAGTGGCAAAAGGAGAGTTGGATCAACTAACTGAGTTAGTACGCAAGGAGATGGGTGGGGCATATCCGCTTAAAGCGCCACTCGATGTGAACGTGGGAGTGGGTAAGAGCTGGGACGAAGCCGCCCACTAACTACTTTGTAGTTGGCGAGTTATCTTCCATAGCAAGTAAATCTTCTTCATCAGTTGGGATTCGATCTGCCGCGATTAGTCGCTGTTTACCAACTTTTAAGAAGATGTAACCGAGCGCGATGCAAAGCGAAGTTATTGAGAGAGTAATTCTTGCGCCGAAAGATTCACAGAGCCAGCCACCTATTGCAGAACCAAGTGACATGATCG
>RFRA01000276.1 GCA_009924725.1 Actinomycetota bacterium | reverse complement strand
TATTGTGCATGCAAGCCGGAAATACTGCCAGAAACGCCAAGGATAGCCACTCAATTAACAGCCAAGATCACAGACCTACACAATAGTTATTCATCGCGATCATAAGACGTGCTTTGAATGTGAACCAGCTGCTTTCAGCCACGCTCTAAACAAGAACCGCTAATCGTGCGGGTTCCCTGAGGTTTAACTGGAGAGACGACATGAATTTCATTATCTGGATAGTGATAGGTGGGTTGATAGGCTGGGCGGCCAGTATAGTAATGAGGACTGATGCTCAACAAGGCATCGTTCTAAATGTAGTCGTAGGTATCGTCGGCGCCTTGGTCGGCGGTTGGCTGCTTTCGCCGCTATTCGGTACAGGCACCATTAATCAAAATGATTTCAGCCTAGCTTCGTTGGTGGTTTCTCTACTAGGTGCGATCATTTTGCTTGCGGTCGTCAATTTGCTGCGCAGAGGCGCACCTCGTTAATTTCAGCTCTAGTGCCGCGGTGGGTTGAGCACAGCTAGGCTTACTGCGTAAGGGTAATTAGCGCAGGTTCATCTAGCTTGGGTGAGTCATGCTAACTGGTTGTATCCAGCTGTCGAATTGAAAAGCACTAACATAACCCGAAGCGATAGCGGCTTCGCGCAAACTACGATTTTCAGCGTGAGCCGCTTTCGCAATGGCCGCGGCCTTGTCGTAACCGATGTGCGGCACCAGTGCTGTGACTAACATAAGCGATGACTTGACCAATTCAGTCATACGCAGTTCATTAGCCACCATCCCAGTGATGCAATAGCGAGTAAAACTAGTTATGCCATCGCTTAGCAAACGCAGGCTCTGTAGGTAAGCATGCGCGGTCAGTAGTTTAGTCACATTCAACTCAAAATTACCGGCAGTTGCCGCACTACTGATCGCCACATCATTGGCCAAGACCTGAAGCGATAACATAACGATGGCTTCGCATTGAGTAGGATTAACTTTACCTGGCATCATAGAACTACCTGGTTCATTCTCAGGTAGCGTCAGCTCCCCCAACCCACTACGTGGACCCGACGCTAACCAGCGTAAGTCATTGGCTATTTTTATCAAAGTACATGCCAGTGTTTTCAGTGCTGCATGTGCAATCGTTATCGCTTCGTGTCCAGCTAATGCTGCAAATTTATTTTCAGCACTAATGAATGGCAATCCCAATTCTGAAGCAAGTATCTGCGCCACCTTGCTCCCAAAATCTGCAGAGGCACCAAAT
>RFRA01000275.1 GCA_009924725.1 Actinomycetota bacterium | reverse complement strand
AGCCAGCGACAATTGCAATTGCACCTTCTTTTAGTGCATCAACTATTCGTCCTGGAGTTACATCAATAATTCTTGCGCGACCATGAACCGAATCAGTGATGACTCCTGCTTGACTTCCGGTAAAGGAACGAGCTTCTGCTCCTAAGTTTCCGATCGCCATTGCAAGTAGTGCCATTGAAATTCGTTCACCAGATGTAAGTAACATGTCTAATTCACGTCCGGTGGGCATCGGAGTAATTTGCTTTGCTAAATCAATTAACTCATCCGTCGTATCACCCATCGCGCTAACTACGACAACCACATCATGTCCGGCTCGCTTACTAGCAACGATGCGGGCAGCTACCCGTTTCATGCCGGCAGCATCGGCTACCGAGGAGCCCCCATATTTCTGAACTATTAAACCCATGCACTAACAATGGCAGAGGTAATTACCCTCAAGCGAATATATCTCAATATTTAAGACGCGTAAAATCTCAATATATGAAACTTTCTAGAAATCTAACTTTCGCCGACCCTCAAAAGCTCTACCAAGGGTGACTTCATCGGCATATTCCAGATCCCCGCCCACCGGTAGTCCGCTGGCTAGGCGAGTCACGGTTAGCCCAATCGGCTTAAGTAATCGCGCCAAATAGGTGGCAGTGGCTTCGCCTTCCAGATTTGGATCGGTGGCCAAAATAACTTCAGTTACCACGCCATCAGCTAGGCGAACCATCAATTCGCGGATCCGTAAATTCTCTGGACCTATTCCCTCGATCGGGCTGATCGCACCACCAAGCACGTGATACTTGCCGCGAAATTCGCGGGTCTTCTCAATAGCTTGGACATCTTTACTTTCTTCGACCACGCAAATTGCTGTTGGGTCGCGACGTGGGTCGCGACAGATCCGACATTGTTCTTCTTCAGCAACATTCCCACATGTCACACAGAAAATAACTTTTTCTTTAACTTCTCTTATTGATTCGACCAGCCGCGCAATATCAGTATTTTCAGTTTGCAAAATGTGAAAGGCAATTCTTTGCGCACTCTTTGGACCAACGCCAGGCAAGCGCCCGAGTTCGTCAATCAGATTTTGAATCGCACCTTCATACATAGTTAAACCCTATGTCCTATGTACATCAGTTACTTGGATACTCGCCGATAACTTTTGCACCTAACTCACGTGCAAGTAAAGCAGCTCCTTGTAATTCATTTACATCTTCGGAGTTTTCAATAGTTTCTGCACTCTCTGAA
>RFRA01000274.1 GCA_009924725.1 Actinomycetota bacterium | reverse complement strand
CACTTGGCACTAACTTGCGCACTTTCGTTCATGTGACCGGTGGCGGCTTAGCCGAGAACACGGCCCGCGTTATTCCAGTTGGTCTTTGCGCCACCTACGACCGCAGCACTTGGGCCTTGCCAGTTGAGATGCTTTTCATGGCTAAAGCTGGCGATGTTGCCCAGTCTGCCCTCGAGCGCACCTGGAACGCAGGCGTGGGCATGGTCGCCGTCGTGGCCCCTGAGGTCGCTGATCTGACCCTGAGATCGCTGGCAGCCCGCGGCATGAAGGCCTGGATAGCTGGCGAAGTACGCTCAAATGAGGCCTCAGCACGCTCGACTTTGGAAGGTACCTACCAAGCGCGATAACCTACGCGTCTTGACGGATACAAATTGAAAAAGGAGGTCGCCCATGGGTCGCGGCCGCGCAAAAGCAAAGCAAACTAAAGTTGCTAGAGATTTGAAATATAACTCTCAAGATATGGATCTAGATCGCCTAGCTAAAGAACTACATGGCGAAGCTCCAACATCTGATGAGAACGATAACGATGACCCATTTGCCGAGGGCAACTACATTCCTCGCGCTTAATTACCAAGTTAGTTAGCCTGTAACTCATGACGCGCCGAACTCCATACGTTGCTGCGCTTCGTATTTACGAACCACTTTCAGCATTTGAACCAGCAGATCGCTTGCTCTGGGAAGAAGCTTTCCCAATTTACTCAACAGTTGAAGATGAACAAACCCGCGCAATGCAAAGATTGATTGCACCAACATTTTTTGCCAGCGTTGCAGATGGCGCCCACATTCTTGATTACGAAGATGTTCGCTATGTGTCGCCTTGGTCAACTGCCACACGTAGTTGGGCGGCCTATGACAACTTCACCGACTCAATGCCCAGCACAGTTACTAAATATTTCTTTACGCCAGCAATCGAAGAGTTAATCACGAGCGGTGCTGATTACATTGATAACAAAGTGCCACACATCTTGACTGAAACTTGGATGATTCCACCACGTTGGTTCTCACTCTTCGCACCCGAAGAAAGAATGCGTGGGGCAGATAGCAATGGCGCTTTCTCAATTGCCCGCGCCAAAATTGCTAATGCAAAGACACGTTGCAACTTCACCCACGAAGCAGTTGTAAATGCATTTGGCGAAGGTGGCATCGAAGAAGAGATTCAAGATCTGCACGACTGGATGGACATGTTCCACCCGAAATCATTAGTAGAACTCGATTACGGCGGCCTTGCTG
>RFRA01000273.1 GCA_009924725.1 Actinomycetota bacterium | reverse complement strand
GAGATGTGAAAAGAATCTTCCCGCGCTTTGATTTCATTAGCTTGTTCTTGCGTTGCTGATGCCGTTAGCTCTGGAAATGTTAGACCGCGATCACCAGCGAATGCGCAGCAACCCCAATTTTCTGGAATAAATACTTCATCGGCAATTGCCTTGGCTAAGTTAGTCAGTGAACCATTGACTCCCATGGAAGTAGTTGAGCAAGTTGGGTGCAGCGCGACAGAACGCACTTTAGTTATCGAAAGTTTTGGCAAGATATTTTCTTCAACGTATTGAATTGAATCAACTACGCGCAAGTGTGGCTGGCTAGCCAGTAATTCGGCTAACCCACTAGAACAAGAAGCAGCATCAGTAACAATGGTTACTTGCTCTCCCTTTGTTACTTTAACAAGTGCGTCGGTGACAGTTTTGCTCATGACTTCATAACCACTTGCATAACCTTTAGATTTCCATGGGGTGCCACAGCAGAGTGAATCAATTCCAGCCGGAATAGAAATTCTTAAACCTGCCCGTTTAGCTAGAGCCATAAAGGCACCTGCCGAGTCACTGGTTCCAAATAGCGTGCCAGTACACGAAGGGAAAAAGATCGCGTCAAAGTCATTAATTGGCGCACCTTTGCGGATAGATCCACCAGTTGGGTATTTGTTAAGCCCCGGAATCAGATTCGCAATCTTTAGGGCCGTGCCAGCAGCAAGAGTAAACAGTGACCAATTCTGGGCGGCAAGTTTCCAGGCAGATTTAAAAATAGGTGAAGCACTCTGCGCCCGTAATTCGCTAACTAACGAACCCGTATTAATTGAAACTGGGCAGGTGGTAGCACACATACCATCGACGGCACAGGTGTCTGCGCCATCGTAGGCAAATTCGCGCTCGATCTCTTTGGCCAACGAGGTATTGCCAGCAGCTTTAGCCAGCACCAATTCACGTTGCAAGACAATACGTTTGCGCGGTGTGAGCGTTAGATCCTTACTTGGACAGATCGGTTCGCAATATCCGCACTCAACACAGTTATCAGCGACCTTTTGAATCTTTGGAAAAACCTTCAAGTTCTCATGATGAGTCTCAAGATTTTCAGAAAGAATAATTCCGGGATTTAAAATTCCAGCTGGATCAATTAAGCGCTTAAGCGCCCACATCACTTCATAAAGCTCATTACCATATTGGCGGCGCACAAAGGGTGCCATCATGCGACCAGTACCGTGTTCTGCTTTTAAGGTTCCGCCGTGAGAAAGAACCA
>RFRA01000272.1 GCA_009924725.1 Actinomycetota bacterium | reverse complement strand
TGTACCACTTGTACCCGAAGTACCACTTGTACCTGATGTACCCGATGTACCCGATGTACCCGATGTACCACTTGTACCCGAAGTACCACTTGTACCTGATGTACCCGATGTACCACTTGTACCCGATGTACCACTTGTACCCGATGTACCGTTTCTACCCGATGTACCACTTGTACCTGATGTACCCGATGTACCACTTGTACCACTTGTACCTGATGTACCGGAGGTTCCACTTATACCCGATGTACCATGCGCACCGGTCTCTGTAAACGATCCCATTAGGTATTCTGGTGTACTCCAGAAATCAGTGTCAGCGGATGATGATACAATCGGTTGAGCAAGTATAGTAAACCCTTCGAATCCAGCAGCTGATGCCGAAGACTGTGGTATCACACTTGTAACTTTAACAGTTATGAAGTCATTACGATTTGGCTGAGCACTGTCTCGTGCGGCCAATCTCAAGTATCCATATGCACCACTAGCAGTCAATGAATTCCACCATGATTTTACATTTATATTATTATAATCTCGGTAATCTACGTTGATAAGGCTACCATATGTACTGTAAGGATATGTTGATCCACCACTAGGTGTCCAAGATGATGTTAAGAAAGTAACTTGTCCTTTACGGTCTGGAATTGGCCATGTGTTGTAGTTAACTCCAGAATATTGTAGTTCAATTGAATTACCACCAAAATTACCATCAGCACCGGCTGGACCTACCACACCCGAGGTTCCACTTGTACCCGAGGTTCCAGTTGTACCTGAAGTACCCGATGTACCACTTGTACCCGATGTACCAGAAGTACCTGATGTACCAGAAGTACCTGATGTACCACTTGTACCCGATGTACCACTTGTACCTGACGTACCATCTTTACCTGATGTACCTGATGTACCTGATGTACCTGATGTACCTGATGTACCTGATGTACCCGATGTTCCATCTATACCCGATGTACCCGATGTACCCGATGTACCAGTTGTACCACTTGTACCTGATGTACCTGATGTACCTGATGTACCGGATGTACCCGATGTACCCGATGTACCTGATGTACCTGATGTACCTGATGTACCTGATGTACCCGATGTACCTGATGTACCTGATGTACCTGATGTACCAGAAGTACCACTTGTACCGGTTGTACCCGAAGTACCGCTTGTACCTGATGTACCAGTTGTACCGGATGTACCACTTGTACCTGATGTACCGTCTCTACCTGAAGTACCTGA
>RFRA01000271.1 GCA_009924725.1 Actinomycetota bacterium | reverse complement strand
GGCTTAACTTTCACGGTTACGTAACAAGTCCAATCTTCTTCCTCTTCAAAGATTGCATACTCGCCCTCTTCGTCGTAGTAGTCAGAGCAATCACCGTTGATGTAGTAAGAGACTGCTTGAGTTGCCGCCTCTGCCTTGCTTGGTGCGAGAAAGAAGTTGGCAATCAGAACCGCAGCCAAGGTAAAGGTGGTCAGGATTAGCGACTTACGCGAGCGAATCAGGGATGCTGTCGTGAAATTCATGGGTCTAGGGTAATCCCACCTCTAGAAATAGCAAAGGTCTGCGAGAAATGTTTGCTTTTAACGCCGAAAAAGACCAAACCCGGACCTATTTCCGAAGTGGATAAGCCCGGGTTCGAGTACTACTTTTAAATCTTGCCAATACCAGCTGCTTTAGCCAGTTAGGGCCAATTGATTAGACCGCAAACTTCGTGAATTTGAAGTCGCGAACCAATGTCACTGGGGCCTTTGAAAGACCAACCACTGTGTATGAGATCGTGCAGGTATCACCAGTTAGCGCAAGGACCATGCCGTTTGCTGCAGCCGAACATGACTTAGGTGTCAATGAAGTTGCAGTAGCTGTTGTCACGCGCGATGTTGGCACCTTGATAAATGAGCGATATGGCGAAGTTTCAATTGCGCTGAACTTTGACATCATCAATTTAATGTTTGAAGCTTCCCATGCATAGATCACATAAGTATCTACGAACTTAGTCCAGTAGGCCACATCTTTCGTTGGCGCTACGGCAGGAGCCGCACCAGTCTTAAAAGTTACTGACTTCATCGCAGGATAGTCATCAACTGAATTAACAAAGAAATCAAATGTGTAAGTTGTATTTGGAGTTAAGTTCGCAAGCGCACCGTTCCAAGATGATGTGTAAGCACCGTAGTTAAATGCCTTTGGATACGTTGTTGCAGGGCCGGTGTATAGAACGGAATCAATATTGGTTCCCTTCCAAGTTAGTGAACCTGCAGTACCTGTTCCGTCATCTGTAAAAGTTACTGAATCAAGTGTTGCCTTTACATTTCCGCGAACACGAGTTGGCGTTGTAGGAGTCCCACCACTTGGCACATATGACGGATCAATTGTGAAGTAGTAAACGCTGAAGTAAGCGCCTAATGCAGCCTTGGTGCCCGCAACTCCACTTTTGGATCCAGATGTATTTTTTCCATTAGTAAAACCAGTTATGTATGCGGCTGGAAGCGGGTCTGGCAAATTGATCGTCAATACATAGGTCGAAGAG
>RFRA01000028.1 GCA_009924725.1 Actinomycetota bacterium | reverse complement strand
TCCATGGGACTCCTTCTTACTTATTTGGGTTTGTGGTGGGGCTTGAATGTGTTGCTTGCTTAGCTAGAGTAGTGCAAAAGTAGTTGAAAGTTAAACTATTTTGGGGTGTGTTGCGCCTGCGGCAGCCACTTGCGCCTGTCAGTTGGGGGCGGTACTTTTCGAACATCTGTTCGAATATCCACAGGAAAACCAGGAGCACCGCAAAATGTCAGCCAATACCGCACCTATCGTCGTTGCCGGCCCAGAAGTTATGACCGATGGCGCAGCTACGCCAATTGAATTTTCTTATCGCGGTCGACGCTTTCGAATTCACGCAGTGCTTACTAGATGGTGCGAAGCAGGCGGTTGGTGGAACCGAATTAGCGATGGCATCTATCGCCCCGATGATCAAGCTCGCGCACTTTGGCGGGTTGAGGCGGCACCGATTGGGGCGCTAACTACCTTCGAACTCGAACGCGATGAGATCTCGGGTCAATGGATTATTCGTAGCGTTTAGCTGCGTTAATTCTATGAACTTTTAACTATGAGCTTTATTCATCTACATGTTGCTAGCGCGTACTCCCTTAAGTACGGCACAACGCAACCTGCCGATTTAGTTACCCGCGCCCGCGAATTTAATATGCCAGCGCTAGCAGTGACTGATCGCGATGGTTTGGCCGGAGCAATTCGTTTTGCGCAAAGTTGTGTTGCCGAAGGAATCGCACCAATTATCGGCGTTGATTTAGCAATTAAGTTACCTGGCTTTACCAATAAAAAATTACCGCGGCTAACACTGCTAGCAAATGGCGACGGTGGTTGGCGATCGCTATGTCGCTTTATGACTAGCTTGAATTTAAACGCAACTGATCGCAACCCAGTAATTACCCTAGATCTGCTTGAACGGTTCAGCGAATACAGTTTAGGTTTACAAGTTTTGCATGGCCCCGAATCACCAGTTAGTTATGCCATCGCTGATAAGCGACCCGATTTAGCAATTGAAGTTTTTAATAAAACCCGAGATCTATTTGGTGATCATGCCATTGAAATTGTTTCGCATTTAGTTGCTGGCAGTGGCCCACGATCAACTCCACATGCTGCGCGCTCGTTAATCTTCGCGCGTGATCATGATCTAGATGCGGTGCTTAGCAATGCTGTGCGCATGCGCGATCGTGAAGATGGCCCAATTGCTGACATTCTCGATGCCGCCAGACAGTTAGTGCCGCTGCATCCACGCCATGTCGAACGACGCAATGCCGAAGCATTTCTAAAATCAACCGATGCGATGGCAGCACTCGCTTCCGAAATTGCTCTAGCTGCCGGCGAACGAACCCCGCGCTATTTACTAAAGACAACTCGCAAATGGGCTGAACGCGCACTGCTTTCGCCGACTCGCGATATTGGCTTAGGTGGAATTCATCTACCTGAAGCGCACGTGGTTGGCGCCGCTAACCAGCAAGCGATGCGCACTTTGTTGCGTAGCCGTTGCGAATCAGGGCTTAACTGGCGATATCACGATAGCGTCACAATTGCTAAAGCTAAGCAACGCTTAGATGACGAACTGGCAACTGTGGCAACGCTTGGTTATGAGTCATACTTTTTAACAGTTGCTGACATCACCGACATGGCGCGCGAACGTTCGATTCGTGTGGCAGCTCGTGGTTCTGGTGCTGGTTCATTGATCTGTCATCTACTTGGTATCTCAGGGGTTGAACCAATGACCCATGGTTTATTGATGGAACGTTTTTGCTCACCACTTCGTCGCGCGTTGCCAGATATTGATATCGATGTTGAATCTGACCGTCGACTTGAAATTTATGATTTAGTTTTCAAGCGTTATGGTGATAGCGACTGGAGTAAGCCTGGCAATACTTCAAGATGTGCAACCGTGGCAATGGTTGATACCTATCGAGCTCGCCATGCGATTCGCGATACTGGCGCTGCCATGGGCATGTCGCCCGGCGAGATTGATTTAATTGCTAAGTCCCTGCCACATGTGCGCGCAAGATATATTTCCCAGGCTCTAGCTAACCTGCCTGAGTTAAAGAGTTTGAATTTATCGGCGCCCCTTACTGCCATGACTATTTCATTAGCAGAACGCCTCGATGGCTTGCCACGCCATTTAGCGATGCATCCGTGCGCCGTGGTGTTATCCGATGCTGGCTTGTTAGATCGAGCGCCATTAACGCTAAATGCCGGTGGTTACCCGATGGTCGAATTTGATAAAGATGATGTCGAAGCAGTTGGTTTGTTGAAGTTAGATATCTTGGGCGTGCGCATGCAATCAAGTATCTCATTTGCGTTATCGGAAGTAGAGCGCACCGAAGCGAAAAGTATTGATATCGATGCAGTTGCACTAGATGATGAAAAAACTTTTGAATTAATTAAATCAACTAAGACTCTGGGCATATTTCAAATTGAAAGCCCGGGTCAGCGCGAACTAGTTGGCAAACTCGAACCGAATACTTTTAACGATTTAATTATTGAAATCTCACTCTTTCGCCCAGGGCCAGTAAAGAGCGACATGATCACGCCATTTCTAAAAGCACGGCATGGTTGGTCGCCAGCAAAATTAATTCATCCTCGCCTGCACGATATTTTGGCCGAAACTGAAGGCGTGGTGGTCTTTCACGAACAAGTAATTCGCATCATTGCCCAAATGACTGGCATCTCATTGGCCCAAGCTGATGAGAAACGAAGAGCGCTCGGCGATCGCGATGGCCAACAAGAGGTCTGCGACTGGTTCTTTCCGGCTGCCACCGAAGCTGGTTTTGAGCTGCCGGTAATTAACGAAGTGTGGGAAGTTCTACGCGCTTTTGCCTCCTTTGGTTTTTGTAAAGCACATGCTGCAGCCTTTGCACTGCCCACTTATCAATCGGCTTGGCTTAAAACTCATTACCCAGCAGCTTTCTTAGCTGGCGTTTTAACCCATGACCCAGGCATGTATCCGAAGCGGTTAATTCTCGATGAGGTACGCCAATTAGGTTTGACGATTGCTCCGCTTGATATTAACTACTCTGATCGGGTTTATCGGGTTGAAGATAATGGCAGTGCAATTCGTATTTCACTATCAACAGTTAGCGGCATCAGTGATCGCGAAATCGAAAGCATTATTGCGGCTCGACCTTATGTTGATTTAGCAGATTTCTTCCGTCGCTCTGGGGCGGCAATACCAACTATTGAATCGCTAATTCTTACTGGGGCTTTTGATGCGATACATAACTTAGCTACCACCGAGTTAAATCGTCGCGATTTGTTGTTGCACTTAAGTGATCTCCAACAAGGGCCAGTGCAAGCAGTCTCGGGCTCACAATTAACTTTTGGTTTTGCGCCCCCTGCGCTAATCCCAAGTGGTTTACCCGAACTACGCGAAAGCGAGAAAGTGCAACACGAAGTAGAGCGCCTAGGCATGGATGTCACACATCATATGATCGAGTTCTATGGCGAGTTCCTAAATGCAATTGGCGCAGTGCGTTCATCTGAACTTTTAAAGCAGCGTTCGCGCACTGCAATCTTGGTTGCTGGCGTAAAAGTAACTTTACAAACACCGCCAGTTAGATCTGGCAAGCGAGTAATTTTCTTAACCCTCGACGATGGTTATGGCTGCAGCGATGCCACCTTTTTCCCTGATGCCCAAACTGACTACGCCAGCACGCTTTACAACTCGCAATTGTTGTTAGTGCGGGGCGAAGTTCGCCGCACTGGCGCTAGGGGAGTATCGCTACGCGCCGATGCAGCTTGGTCACTATCTGATGTCTATAACCAATGGTTATCTAATAAGGTGGCGATATGAGTACGGAACCAACTGAGGGCACCGCAACGATTCTGCATGTTGATATGGATGCTTTCTATGCCTCAGTTGCCGAACGAGATGACCCATCGCTTCGCGGTAAAGCCGTAATAGTTGGGGTCGGCGCTCGAGGTGTTGTGCTATCAGCAAATTACGCAGCCCGTAAATATGGAATCAGAGCCGCAATGCCAGTAGGTCGAGCGAAAAGAATGGCGCCACATGCAATTTTTGTAACTCCAGATCATCAGCGATACTCCGAAGTCTCCGCAAAAGTAATGGAAATTTTCGATTCATTTACTCCATTAGTCGAACCAATTTCACTTGACGAAGCTTTCCTCGATGTGACAGGTGCTCGTAAATTACTTGGAACTGGTCGCGAAATCGCCGTTGAAATTAGACGCCAAGTCGAAGCTAGCGAAGGCATCACTTGTTCGGTTGGTATTGCACCTTCAAAGTTCATTGCCAAGTTAGCATCTGGTCACTGCAAACCAAATGGCATTCTTGAAATTCCAGCAGATAGAATTCTGAATTTTTTACATCCGTTGCCAGTTAACGCAATTTGGGGCGTGGGGCCAAAGACTGCTGAAACTCTTGAGCGGTTAGGTCTACGCACAGTTGCCGACATTGCCAATCTGCCTCGCGCAACTTTAATTAGAGCTCTTGGTCAAGCAAGTGGTGCTTCACTTTATGAATTAGCTTGGGGTCGCGACTATCGCGACGTGACACCAAATGAACCAGATAAAAGTATTTCGGCAGCTGAAACTTTTGCCCAAGATATTGATGACCCCGAAGAAATCCTGCAAGAGTATTTACGCCTTACCGAAAAAGCAGCGGCTCGACTACGAGAAAATGGTTACTACGCTAAAACAATTTCGATCAAAGTTCGCTTTGCAGATTTCTCAACTATTTCGCGTTCAAAAACTTTGCCACTTCCAATTGATAGCACTCACGAGATTTATGAAATCGCTAAAGCACTTTACCTAGCGCTTAACCTTGATCGTGCTCGATTGCGTTTAGTCGGCATCTCACTTGATAACTTAAGCGAGGCTGCCCCCGAGCAATTGCTTTTAGGTGCCCGCGAGAAAGGCTGGCGCGAGGCTGATACGGCGATAGATCGGGCCAAATTGCGCTTTGGGGGCGGAAGCGTGCGCCCAGGGCGGCTAATTAGGAAATCCTCAGCAGATCCAAAGGAGTCAGAGGACGAAAAAAGTAGCGAGTAGCGCGCGTATGTTCTATTGTGGCCTTATGCCACTTTCCGAGCGTGAAGAGAAGCTACTGGCCCAGATGGAAAAGGCCATGCTGGCCGATGACCCGCGCCTAGTTTCTGCGCTAACCGGTGCTCCAACGAAATCGAGCCGACGCAACTTAGGTTTAGCGGTAGTCATGTTTTTCGCTGGTTTTGGCGCGGTTTTTGGTGGCGTATTTAGCAAGATCTATCCAATTAGCTGGGTCGGATTTTTGATTTGTTTAACTGGTTTATCGATTCTGGCTGCCGGATTAAAAGGCAAAGTTGAAGCCATTGCAAACGGTCAGCGCCCAGTAAAGCCAGCTAAAAAGGGCTTTAAGGAGCGCATGGACAACCGCTGGGACAATCGTGGTCGGGATCCACTTGAGTAGTTTTTAATCTCGAATAGCTAGCCAGGCCCCCATTCGGGGGTCTTTTTTTATGTAAAAAACAAGTGGAGGGATCAGCCCATAAAAAGGGGGGATAGGGGAAATAAGTGGCGAATGGTGGTTGTAAATGGAGTAAAAGGGAGTAAAGTGGGGAACTAGAGCATTCAAACCTTGGGGAAGGGGGAGCTCATGTTTCTCGGCACTCACGAGCCTCGCCTTGATGAAAAAGGTCGCTTGATCCTTCCTGCCAAGTTCCGTGAAGATTTATCTGCCGGCCTAGTAATTACTAAAGGCCAAGAGCGTTGTCTTTATGTATTTCCATCAGCTGAATTCGCAACTCTTACCGAACAACTACGACAAGCACCAGTAACTGTTAAAGGTGCACGTGACTACATGCGCGTGATGTTTGCTGGCGCACACGATGAAATTCCAGATCGTCAAGGTCGCATAACTATTCCGCAAGCACTTCGTACCTATGCCGGCCTTGATCGCGATTGCGTTGTTATCGGTGCAAATACTCGCGTTGAGATTTGGGATTCAACTTCTTGGAACCAATACCTAAGCGATCGCGAAAAGGGATTCGCTGAAGTTTCTGAGGAGGTGTTCCCAGGTCTCTTTTGATCTAACCACTATCTCTTTTGGCCACCGCCGACCCTACGAAAACGGCGCCCCTTCCCCGGTGCCGTTTAAGAAAATCCGTCGGCCGGCGGTGACCAGAGCAGATAGCGATAACGAAAAACAGAACGTGGAACACAAGCAGTAAAGAAGTAAGGCAGTACTTAACGAAAGGGGGAGAAGATGTCAGAACATATTTCAGTAATGCGCGATACCTGTATTGATCTTCTTACTCCCGCGATTAATAAATCAGAAAATCCAGTTGTTGTTGATGCAACTCTGGGACTGGGCGGACATAGCGAAGCGTTACTTGAATCAAATCCGAATTTAGTTTTAATTGGAATTGATCGTGACCTAGATGCGATTGTTAAAGCAAAGAACCGGTTAGCGAAATTTGAAAACCGAGTGAAGTTAAATCATGCCATCTTTGACGAAATAACTGATGTCGTAAATAGTTTTGGGTTTGAACAAGTTGATGGAATTCTTTTTGATCTAGGTGTTTCGTCAATGCAACTTGATCAAAGCGATCGTGGTTTTTCTTACTCTCAAGATGCCCCCCTTGACATGCGCATGGATCGATCAACTGGAATTACCGCTAGCGAAATTGTTAACACGTATGCACCTGGCGAATTAGTTCGAATTCTGCGAACTTATGGTGAAGAAAAATTTGCCACACGAATTGTCGAAAATATTGTTAAAGAGCGAGCTAAGGCACCTCTTAACTCAACTGCACAGCTGGCTACTTTGGTCAAAGAGAGCATCCCAGCAGCAACTCGTCGTACCGGCGGCAATCCAGCCAAACGCACTTTCCAAGCATTGCGCATTGAAACCAACGATGAACTTGGCGCAGTCAATCGGGCCATTCCACAAGCTCTTGAATTGCTCAAAGTTGGTGGTCGATTAGTGGTTATGTCATTCCAGTCACTTGAAGATCGCATCATTAAAGAGATTTTTGCGCAAGCTACAACATCAGGCACTCCTCGTGACCTGCCAATTGATCTTCCTGAATTTGCTGCGAAATTTGCGCTTGTCGTTCGCGGTTCGGTTTTACCAAGTGAAGCAGAGATTGCCGCGAACTCGCGCGCGCAATCTGTACGTCTACGTGCAATAGAACGGTTGGCCGCATAATGGCAATTACAGCACTAGCTCCAGCAATCAGTCGATCAAAGCAAAAAGTAATTGAGCGATCTTCTGAAGTCGCCCTTCGACTAGTGCCTAGGATCGACATTGATAAGCGAGCTGACCAAAAAGTTTTCATTTTGTTCTTAACTGGCGTTGGTACGTTGGGTCTGGTTGCGCTTCTTTTTATAAATACTTTGCTGGCACAAGATGCCTTTAAACTTTCAAAGCTACAACTTGAGGCGCGCTTACTTACTGATCAGCGGGAAGCATATATTCGCCAGCTTGATCGAATTTCATCGCCTATGGCTCTTGCTGCTGCAGCAACTGCGATGGGAATGAAACCATCGGCAACTCCAACGTTTTTAAATCTAGATGAACCATTACTTCCTACTTCGCCTGAAGTAACCGGAGGATCAATTGGGTAATTTCACGTTAGTTCGTAAGCGCATACAATTTTTAATGGCGCTTACCTTAATCTTTATGGCGATATTCGTCGCAAAGGTTATTTGGGTGCAGGTAATTACTGCTAACTCAATTAGAACTTGGGCAGTCAATGAGATGGAAAACGTTGCAACTCTGCAGGCACCGCGTGGCACGATTACTGATGTAAATGGAGTGGCTCTAGCCAAGAGCGTAAATGCGATCAATATTGTGGTTGATCAGAGTGCTATTTCAAACCCAGCTTTCACAGCCAAGTTCACTTCTCCAATTTTAGGGATGCCGGTTTCGCAGCTGCAATCGTTATACACCGGTGAATTAAAGTGGAAATTGATCTATCGCAACGCCAAGCCTGCCGTGTGGAGTGCTTTAAAGAAAGCAATTGCCGAACATAACAGCACCTTAGAGCCTAAAGAATTCGATCAACGCATCACTGCTTTCTATCCAGAACGCGCTTACATTCGTGAATATCCATCTGGCTCTTTGGTGGCTTCATTAATCGGCTTTGTGAATCAAGAAGGCAATGGCGCAACTGGTTTGGAATCAAGCATGAATTCAACAATTACCGGTACCAATGGTAAGTATTCGTATGCCAATGGTTACGGCGCCGAAATTCCTGGATCCAAGTCCGAGATCATTGCAGCCAAAGCTGGAACTTCAATTCGATTAACGATAGATCGCGATATTCAATGGGTGGCCTCGAAAGCTATTGCCGAAGCGGTCAAGTCGGCTAATGCAAGTAGCGGAACTGTAATTGTGATGGATCCTAAAACTGGTGCGATTTTGGCTCACGCAACTGCGCCAACTTTCAACTTAAATAATCGTGACAGTATTTCGCTCGCTGCAATGCGTAATCCATCTGTACAAGATGTTTACGAACCAGGATCTACTGGCAAGATAATGACCATTGCGGCGGCGTTAGAAGAAAATAAAGTCACACCAACAACACTCTTTACGGTTCCAGATCGTATTTCTCGTGGTGGATCATTATTTCATGATCACAAGAACCACAAAGTTTGGCAACTAACGACTGCTGGAGTTTTGGCAGTTTCCAGCAATGTTGGAACCATTCAAATCGGTGAGAAACTATCTAATAATCAGTTACACGATTACTTGAGTAAATTTGGTATCGGAGAAAGTACTGGTTCTGGCTTGCCTGGCGAATCACGAGGCATCTTGCGTCCAATATCTGATTGGTCAGGAACTACTGCACCAACAGTTGCATTTGGCCAGGGCTATTCTGTAACCGCGATGCAAGCAACTAGTGTTTTTGCAACGATTGCAAATCATGGCTTGCGAGTTTCACCAACTGTTATTGCTGGAACGAATGAAGCAAATGGAAATTTCACACCATCTAAGCCTCGTACTTCAGTCCGAGTCGTAAGTGCTGAAACCGCCAATAAGGTGAGAATTATGATGGAGAGTGTTGTTTCTGCCGAAGGAACCGCACCAAATGCAGCAATACCTGGCTATCGAGTAGCTGGTAAAACTGCAACCGCTAACCGATATAACGATATCTGTGGTTGTTATTCTGGATATACCGCTTCATTTATCGGCTTCGCACCATCTGATGCACCCAAGTATGTAATCTCGGTAACTATCCAAGATCCCAAGGGAATGCACTACGGAGGCGTGTTAGGTGGGCCAGTATTTAAGAAAGTAATGTCATTTGTTCTTGAATCAAAGCATATTCCACCTACCGGTACCAAGATCGTCCCCGTAGCACTTAACGAGAAAGAGTTAAAATTAGCCATAGCTAAAGCTAAGACTCAAGCAACAACTACTACTGCGAGCGGCAGACTTTAAAATGTTACGACCACACGATCCAATTTCTGGACGAACTCTTCGTGCGGTCAGCGAACTTGTTTCAGCGTTCTCAAATTCTACAGATTTGGAAAAGATTTCAATCACTGGAGTTTCAATTGATTCACACCAAATTGAAACTGGCGATTTATTTGTTGCAGTTGCCGGCGCTAAAGTTCACGGAGCAACTTATGCCGGTAATGCTAAATTAAACGGCGCAGTAGCAGTTCTGACTGATGAAGTTGGTGCTGCGCTCATTACCGATTTGCCAGTATTAGTAGTTGCTGACCCTCGTGCAACTGCAGGAGTGATATCTGCTTGGTTGCACAACGAGCCAATGCGCGACATGTTTAGTGTTGGGGTAACTGGCACTAATGGCAAGACCACTGTAACGACCTTGCT
>RFRA01000270.1 GCA_009924725.1 Actinomycetota bacterium | reverse complement strand
ACACCACACTTAGCGATCTAATCGTGCAGCTAGAGGCAGCCAGTGGTCGCGATCTAACTGAATGGGTTCGTACCTGGTTACGCACCGCGGGTGTTAACACACTTAGCCCAGTGCTTGAATTCGAAGGCGATACTTATAAGTCGATCAAGGTTAAGCAATTAGCACCAACCATGCCGGTTGGCTCTACTGAACTTCGCCCCCACCGCTTAAAACTCGGTTTATACGACATTTCAGGTGACAAGCTTTCACGTCGCAAGAGTGTTGAACTAGATGTCGCTGGCGCCCTGACTGAAGTAACTGAACTAGCTGGCGAGAAAACAGCTGACTTAGTTCTAATCAATGATGGCGATCAGTCATACGCCAAATTGCGTTTTGATGATCGCTCAATTGCGACCCTTAAGTCTCACCTTGGAAAGCTAGATGATTCACTTTCTCGCGGTTTGATTTGGGCCTCGCTTTGGGACTCAACTCGCGATGGCGAATTGGCAACAAGTGATTATGTGACTATTGCACTTAACGCACTTGCCGGTGAAACAGATATAGCGATGGTAACCATCACAGTGCTGCAGATCGATACTGCTATCTGGGCGTATGCATCTGATGCTAACCGCGAAAAATTGCGTGAACAGATTGCAAATGCCTATGAGAAATTCTTAGACAACGCAGTCCCAGGCAGTGACCACCAACTGCAATACGCAAAGGCGTTTGCCGACTCTGCATACACGCCTGCGCAGTACGAGAAAATCAAAGCAATTCTTAATGGGTCTATCAACGGCTTAGTAATCGATGCTGATCTTCGTTGGTATGTATTTATTTGTGGCGTTAAGCGCGGCATCTTTGGCCCAGCTGAAATTGCTGCCGAATCTACCAAGGACAACACCGCCCACGGTCAACAATATGTCGCGTTAGCTGAAGCCGCGGTTCCGACTGCTGAAGCAAAAGCTGTCGCTTTTGAGTCGGCCACAACGGGTAACTTATCTAACACAATTCATATCTATAAGTGTCGCGGCTTCAATCTGCCAATGCATAGTGAGTTACTTTCACCTTATGTTGATCAATACTTCAAGGCAATTCTAGAAGTGTGGGAAAACAAGGGCTACAAGATCGCAGAGACAACAGCTATTTTGCTATTCCCAACTTGGGTTATCAGTGAAGAAACTGTGAAGAAAGCGCAGCACTGGTTAGATGTAACTGGCAAAGATGCTTCATATGCCATGAGACGTGCAGTTGCTGAAGGTCGCGACACAATGGTGCGAGCACT
>RFRA01000269.1 GCA_009924725.1 Actinomycetota bacterium | reverse complement strand
TTCAGGCGAACGGTTGAGCTGTGAGATCGCAATTACCGGAACATCTAACTCTTTTGCCATTAACTTTAAGTGGCGAGAGAACTCGGAAACCTCTTGTTGACGGTTCTCTACACGCTTGCCAGAGGTCATCAACTGCAGATAATCAATAATAATTAGCTTTAAATCATGGCGTTGCTTTAAGCGACGAGCTTTAGCGCGGATTTCCATCATGGAAAGATTTGGTGAATCATCAATAAATAAAGGTGCATTTGAGATTTCACCCATACGACGCGCTAAACGTGACCACTCTTCATCTGAGAGCGCACCAGAGCGAATATTGTTTAAGCCGACCTTTGCCTCGGATGACAACATACGCATTGTGATTTCAGAACGCGACATTTCCAGTGAGAAAATAACTGAAGTTTTTCCATCATGAATAGATGCTTGACGCGCAATATCTAGACCAAGAGTTGATTTACCGACTGCAGGACGCGCAGCTAAAACAATCATGTTTCCTGGATGCAAACCATTAGTTAATTTATCTAGATCACGGAAACCAGTCATAACACCTTCGATACCAACACCTTTAGAGATTGCTTCGATCTCATCGAGTGCTTGTGGTAACAAGGTGCTTAGTTGAACATAATCTTCAGAGGTGCGTCGTTCGGTAACTTGAAATACTTCGACTTGTGCTTGATCTACTGCTTCATCGACATCGCCTTCGACGGTGTAACCAAGTTGCACAATCTTGGTACCAGCTTCAACTAACCGCCGCATGATTGCGCGCTCGCGCACAATTTTTGCGTAGTAACCAGCGTTAGCTGCAGTTGGAACGGAAGAAATCAAGGTGTGTAAATAAGGTGCACCACCGGCGCGCGCAATATCGCCACGCTTTGCTAATTCAGCTGAAACAGTTACGGCGTCGGCTGGTTCGCCGCGACCATATAAATCAACAATTACATCGTAGATAAGTTCGTGAGCTGGGCGATAGAAATCGCGTTCGCGCAAAATTTCAACAACATCAGAAATTGCATCTTTACTTAAAAGCATTCCACCCAGAACAGATTGTTCGGCAATTAAATCTTGTGGTGGAGTACGTTCAAATTCTGGCGCAGAGTAATTAGAGCTACCACCCTGTTGGCTGCTGCGATTTGGAAGTTCTGCGATGCTCACGCGTAAAACCTCCCACTAGGTACTGACATTTTGCCCACTGACATTTTCGTCAGATTAAGCGTGAATTACGCTTACGGAGGTAAAGGTATGAGCGCTGGCCCCGTTAAGCGAATACTCCCCTCTGCGCA
>RFRA01000268.1 GCA_009924725.1 Actinomycetota bacterium | reverse complement strand
GATAAGCGAGGCGGTGCCAACGGTTCTCGCATCCGTCTAGCGCCACAGAAAGATTGGGCAGGCAATGAGCCAGCCCGTTTAGCTCGAGTGCTTTCAGTGCTTGAACCAATCGCAGCAAAGAGCGGTGCATCTATTGCAGATGTAATTGTTTTAGCTGGCGGCGTCGGTGTTGAAATGGCTGCGAAAGCTGCCGGTCACGCACTAGAAGTTCCATTTACTCCTGGTCGTGGCGATGCAACTGATGCGCAAACTGATGCTGAATCATTCGCACCTCTTGAACCAATTCACGACGGCTTCCGTAACTGGCAAGCAAACGACTATGTGGTTACACCTGAAGAACTACTACTTGATCGTGCTCAATTGATGGGGCTTACTGCACCTGAAATGACAGTGCTATTAGGCGGAATGCGCGTACTTGGCACAAACCATGGTGGCTCAAAGCACGGTGTTTTCACTGATCAGGTAGGGGCGCTAACCCCTGATTTCTTTGTGAATTTAACCGATATGTCTTATGTCTGGGAGCCAGCGGGAGTAAATCTTTACAACATCCGCAATCGCGCTACCGGTGAAGTTAAATTTACGGCAACCCGTGCTGACCTAGTTTTTGGATCTAACTCGGTATTGCGTTCATACGCAGAGCTATATGCCCAAGATGACAATAAAGCTAAGTTTGCAAAGGACTTTGTTGCTGCTTGGGTCAAAGTAATGAATGCAGATCGCTTCGATATTTAACGAGTAATTAAGATGTCGCCATATCTTCGAGAACTTCGAGGATATGGCGATATTTTTTGCCAGTTGCCTTTGACATGCCTATTTCACAAGTGCGGTTAGCCGAGATGTGAAAAGAATCTTCCCGCGCTTTGATTTCATTAGCTTGTTCTTGCGTTGCTGACGCCGTTAACTCCGGAAATGTCAGGCCACGATCGCCAGCAAATGCACAACAACCCCAATTTTCTGGGATAAATACTTCATCTGCAATTGCCTTGGCTAAGTTAGTTAGCGAGCTATTGATACCCATGGAAGTAGTTGAGCAAGTTGGGTGCAGGGCGACAGAGCGCACCTTTGTGATAGAAAGTTTTGACAGGATATTTTCTTCAACGTATTGAATTGAATCAACTACTCGTAAGTGTGGCTGGCTTGCCAGTAATTCGGTTAAACCACCAGAACAAGAAGAAGCATCAGTAACAATGGTTACTTGCTCGCCTTTGGTTACCTTTGCGAGTGAATCGGTGACAGCTTTGCTCATGACTTCATAACCACTTGCATAACCTTTAGATTTCCA
>RFRA01000267.1 GCA_009924725.1 Actinomycetota bacterium | reverse complement strand
GTTTAACGCTGCTTTCACTAGTGATGAAACGACACTGCCATCGGCTTTGCCGGCAATCTTGGCCTTAATAGCGCCCATTACTTTGCCCATATCGGCAGGGCCAGCAGCACCGGTAGCCGCAATTGCTTCGGCAATCATGGCTGCGATATCGGCTTCAGTTAATTGAGCTGGTAAATACTTAGCAATTACTTCGCCTTCAGCTTTTTCGAGAGTGGCTTTGTCAGCGCGACCCGCGTCGGCAAATGCTTCGGCAGCTTCGCGACGCTTCTTAGCTTCGCGCGAAAGAACTGTGATTACTTCTTCATCAGAAAGTTGGCGTGCTTCTTTGCCAGCAACTTCTTCATTGGTAATCGCAGTTAGCACCATGCGAATCGTGCCCGAAACAATCTCGTCGCGAGAACGAATGGCTTCGGTAAGGTCTAGTTTCAATTGCTCTTTAATGCTCATGAGGTCAGCCTACTTAGTAAATTCAACGGCAAGTAATTCAGCGATCTGAGCAGTATTTAGCGCAGCGCCCTTGCGTAGATTGTCGCCACAAACGAACATATCAAGCGACATTGGATCATCGATGCTCTTGCGCACGCGGCCTACCCAAGTTGGGTCTGTGCCAACTACATCTGCCGGCGTCGGGAACTTGTAATTTTCGGGATCATCAACCAACTTCACGCCTGCAGCGTTTTCCAGGATGTCCTGTGCCTCTTTGCGGCCTGGTTCTTGAGCGAATGTCGCGTGGACTGTGAGCGAGTGAGTTGTAATTACTGGAACGCGTACGCAGGTGGCGGAAACTTTTAAGTTAGGCAAACCAAGAATCTTGCGAGATTCATTGCGCACCTTAAGTTCTTCAGATGAGTAACCATCTTGCTTTAACGAACCGGCCCACGGAATAACATTTAGCGCAAGCGGTGCCGGGAATGGACCCAAGTCAGTAACGTGTTTGCGAACATCACCGGCAACATCGCCCGCATCAGTATTTGCAACAGCTGCGATTTGTGCGCGCAAAGAATCAATACCTGCTTGACCAGCACCGGATGCGGCTTGGTAAGAAGAAACCACAAGTTCGTTTAGTTCATACTTCTTATGAAGTGCACCAAGGGCAACAATCATGGAAAGAGTTGTGCAATTTGGATTGGAAATAATTCCGCGTGGGCGATTCTTAACTTCCTGCGGATTAACTTCGGGCACAACTAATGGAACATCGGCATCCATACGGAAAGCACCGGAGTTATCAACTACTACTGCCCCACGGGAAGCAGCAATTGGTGCCCACTCAGCGGAAATCTCATCGGGTAC
>RFRA01000266.1 GCA_009924725.1 Actinomycetota bacterium | reverse complement strand
TGGTATAGCGCTACATGCTGTGGCACTTTCTAATTGGCACACCTCGCACCCGATGTGTTCTAAGTGCGGCGCTGCTACAACTAGTTCACTTGGTGGGGCAGTTCGAGTTTGTAGTAAATGCGAAGCGCAACATCACCCACGCACAGATAGCGCCGTAATTGTTTTGGTTCGCGATGTTGATGATCGCATTCTGTTAGGTCGTCAAGCAGTTTGGCCAATCGGTCGGTTCTCAACTTTTGCTGGATTTCTAGAACCCGGCGAAACTTTTGAACAATGTGTATCGCGCGAAGTATTCGAAGAAAGTGGTGTGAGTGTTTCGCAGATAAGTTATTTAGGTTCACAACCTTGGCCATTTCCAGTAAGCATCATGATTGCTTTTGAAGCAGTAATTGATGATCCATCAGCCGCGCGTCCTGATGGTGAAGAAATTGTTGAGTTGCGTTGGTATTCACGAGTTCAATTAAGAGCTGCTATGGAAGACGGTTCACTCTTGCTGCCACCAATCATCAGCGTTGCGCGCAAAATGATTGAACGTTGGTTCGGCGCCGACCATGGTGAATTTAAGGGAGAAAGTTTGACCGGCGGCGAGAGCTGGCGATGACCGAAGAGCCTTTAGTAAATGTTCGCGCTGAAGAAATTTTGACCGCCCTCGATGATGAACAACGCGCAGTAGCCCTGGCAACACGTGGCCCAGTTTGTGTAATTGCAGGTGCGGGCACTGGCAAAACACGCGCGATCACTCACCGCATTGCCTACGCCAGTGCGATCGGGGCAATGGATCCAACCAAGATTTTGGCGATTACTTTCACCGCCCGTGCCGCTGGTGAAATGCGTACCCGTTTGCGCGGTTTAGGCGTGCCAACGGTGGCTGCCCGCACGATTCACGCAGCGGCGCTTAAGCAGCTGCTCTTCTTCTGGCCCACCGTATTTGGCGGTCGCACGCCTGATTTATTGACCTCAAAGACCGGTTTTCTGGGTGAGGCAATCAATCGAGCAGGGCTACAGGGCACGATCAATATCAATTCACGTGACACCTTGCGCGATATTGCCAATGAAATTGAATGGGCGAAAGTTTCGCAGATCGGCCCAACTGATTACTTAACTGAACTTGATAACCGCGCAGCTAAGCCACGCGTTAATGCCGAACAAGTTGCTCAGGTTTACACCGCCTATGAAAGTATCAAGCGCCAAGAGCTCGCAATGGACTTTGAAGATGTTTTATTGCTGACAACTGCAATGCTCGAAGAAGAACGCGAAGTGCGCGAGCGAGTGCAAGATCAATATCGTTATTT
>RFRA01000265.1 GCA_009924725.1 Actinomycetota bacterium | reverse complement strand
CCATTTAGCAGCGGCAGTAAAAGCGATTCTCGCGCAAGACTATCAAGGCAGGTTTGAAGTTATTTTGGCAGTTGGACCATCAAAAGATCAAACCCTAGAAATTGCTAATCAATTAGCAAAATCCGATTCCAGAGTAGTCGTGGTATTGAACCCAACTGGACGTACAGCTGCCGGATTGAACATTGCGTTAGCTAAATCAAACTCCCCAATTATTGTTAGAGTCGATGGTCATGCTGAAATCCCTAGCAACTATCTTTCTATCGCAGTTGAATTACTTCGGGAAACTGGCGCCGTAAATGTTGGCGGATTAATGGGTGCGGTCGGAAAAACAAGATTTGAAAAAAGTGTGGCGCGTGCGATGCGAAGCCCACTCGGTGTGGGTGCTGCAAAGTTTCATACTGGTGGCGGCTCTGGCGAAGTAGATACCGTGTACCTAGGTTGCTTCTTGCGCGAAGCACTAATTGAAATTGGTGGCTTTGATGAAAGATTTACTCGCGCCCAAGATTGGGAGCTTAATTTTCGACTACGTAAACGTGGTGGCAAGATTTATTTCGATCCTAGACTTGAGGTAACTTATCGACCAAGACCAAATCTGGCTGCGCTAGCAAAACAATATTTTGAATATGGTCGTTGGCGTCGCGTGGTATCCCGAAAGCATTCGGGCACGATCAACTACCGATATCTTGCGCCACCATTGGCTCTGACTGGAACCGTACTTTCCTTAATTGCTGGAGCAACTCTCTCGAAATCACTCTTTATTCCAGCCATTATTTATGTTGGATTTACGGTTATTGCTGGATTAGCCCTGGGCAAAGGCTGGCTCGAAAAGATGATCATGCCTGCGGTCCTTTTCACAATGCAGATGGCTTGGGGTGCCGGCTTCATAACCTCGCCAAAATCACTAGTACCTCAGGATTAGTCATGAAACGTCCCTATTTTGGCGCTCTTTTACCTATTCTGATTTCAACCCTAGTGATGGCTTATTTGCCTTCAGCAGCGGCTGAAATACCTACCGCCATCTCATTTTCTGGCAAAGGTTATGGTCATGGTGTTGGAATGAGTCAAATTGGTGCTCGCGGTTTAGCGCTTGCTGGCGATACCGCAACAGCAATTATGAATTACTACTATCCAGGTAGCGATGTCACACCATTAACCGATGATCAAATTCTGCGCGTAAACATTGGCAACCAATTAACTTCTGCATCACTAAAAAGCGATTCGCCTGGAATGTCACTTCAACTGATTTCTGGAGATGGCACGGAGCCACAATTCCTCTCTGTTTTAGCAGCTAA
>RFRA01000264.1 GCA_009924725.1 Actinomycetota bacterium | reverse complement strand
CCCGAAGTACCACTTGTACCGGTTGCGCCTTGAACACCTGAGGTACCACTTGTACCGGCTGCACCTTGAGCACCTGAAGTACCTGATGTACCCGAAGTACCTGATGTACCCGAGGTTCCACTTGTACCCGAAGTACCTGATGTACCAGCTCTACCCGATGTACCCGAAGTACCTGATACACCCGATGTACCAGCGGAACCGACGTTACTCTTATATACAGCACCTGTAGCGTCATCTACTGTCAAATAGAAGCCGGTGTTATTATTTACGAGACCTTCCAATCGTAATGTGGATCCGGAACCGCTACCACTTACGTGCAACTGAGATGTTGGAGAAGCAACATTGATACCTGTACGACTACTGCTGATTACCAAGTCGTTTTTGTTGTAAGCACCCAAAACAACTCTGTTATCACTGAACACTTCTGCGATTGGCAATCCTGAAATATTATTAACAACAAACAAACTACCACTGAGCGTATCACTAATACTAAATAATGTACCGCTGACGCCTTTAACATTAAATACAGATGATCCAGATGCTTGTGTACTGGTTACATCTAACGTTCCGTCTATACTACTTCCTGAATAACCAATAGAAATTCTTGAACCGCTCTCAAATACCGGTGTTGATGTATTACCAATCGTAGTAGCACTAGTAAATTTAACCAACGTATTGGCAGTTCCACTTACAGCAACACTTGTACCCGATGTACCAGCGGTACCACTTGTTCCCGAGGTTCCACTTGTACCAGCAACACCTGACGTACCCGAAGTACCACTTGTACCAGCTGCACCCGATGTACCCGAGGTTCCACTTGTACCACTTGCGCCTTGTACACCCGATGTTCCACTTGTACCACTTGTACCACTTGTACCACTTGTACCACTTGCACCTTGTACACCCGAAGTTCCACTTGTACCACTTGTACCACTTGCGCCTTGTACACCCGATGTTCCACTTGTACCACTTGCACCTTGAGCACCCGATGTTCCACTTGTACCACTTGTACCGGCTGCACCTTGAGCACCCGAAGTACCACTTGTACCGGCTGCGCCTTGAGCACCCGAAGTACCACTTGTACCACTTGCACCTTGAGCACCCGAAGTACCACTTGTACCACTTGTACCACTTGCACCTTGAGCACCCGAAGTACCCGATGTACCAGCTACACCCGAAGTACCTGATGTACCCGATGTACCTGATGTACCTGATGTACCCGATGTACCTGATGTACCCGATGTACCTGATGTACCTGATGTACCCGATGTACCTGATGTACCCGATGTACCTGATGTACCTGATGTACCC
>RFRA01000263.1 GCA_009924725.1 Actinomycetota bacterium | reverse complement strand
TGCTGTAATGGCCGCCTGCAACAACAAAGACGCCTTTGCACTAAGTTGATAGTTATCGTGGCGGATCCAACCAAGAGTCACGTCTGGTGATTTGAGAAGTAGCGCTGTAGTTCGGGTAGGTCCCAGGATTTCATCAGTCTTCATATTCACTGGATCAGTTCCAGCAATTAACTTCTTGAGGCCACTGGTAATTGACCAGAGCTTTAGCGGATCTACATAATTGTCCCACCACCAGTAAGAGGCAGGTGCACCAAACCCGACGAATAGTGCTGCCCACTGAGAGTTATGTAGATGCAAGCCATATGGATCGGAGAAAGGATCTTCGCTAGTAGTTCCGGACCCCATTTCGGCAACTAAAAGTGGCTTATCAGGTACTGCTTTGCTAATCGCTTCGAATTGATTTCGTAATGACTTAATTGGATCGCTGGAGTCATACACATGTGTAGATACGAAATCAACTGGAGACCAATCTCTAACACTTGCAGCAGATGACCACGACGTAGTTGTCATGTGTTTATATGGATCCCAGGTATATAGAGCTTTCTTGGATGAAATCATCCAAGCACTCAAATCAGTTTCTGAAATTGGCGTGAAATTAACTTCATTCCACCATTCCCAAGTGAAAAGTGCAGGGGAAGCTGAATAGCGAGCCCCGATGTAACGCAATCTACGTTCCCAGAATTTCTTAGCAGTCTCGTTAGTTGCAAACTCTGCTGGACTTTTCAGCGGTCCACCATTTTCTGCGTTGTAGGGACTGCCAAACCATTCTGGATTCGTTGATTCGCTGAATGCGCCGTGATTTATTAAAACCAGATCGATTGAAATATCGTATTTGGCACCTATTTCAAAAACTTGATCAAGAGCCCAAGCATTTCCAAGGCGTTTTGTGTAATCACCAAGTCCTGTGTCGATCCACTCAATACCCATGTCCCATGAAGCCATCCATACCCGAGCGACATTCACACCGCCAGCAGCTGCGGCCTTAAACCATCTCTCGTACTTTACTTTCTCTTCATGTCGGTTAGCCCAGGCAATGTTGTAAGCGATGGGCACAAATGGGGCGTTATCCCGTTGAAAACCTCGTCCCGAGATTTGGATCTGGGAAGAGTGTTTAACTTCAGTTGTAACTGAATACAAAGGTGCTGAAACACTCGCACCATTTACCATTCCACGAAGAGTTACCTCATATGTTCCAATCTCATCACTGCGGAATCGAAGACGCCAACCCGGAACACCGACTGCAGTGGACCATGGGGCGTTTCCATTTACCGTAGCGCGATATTCCTGATACCAAAAAAGCGGAACGTCGTATTTACTCTT
>RFRA01000262.1 GCA_009924725.1 Actinomycetota bacterium | reverse complement strand
AAGACCGCAGCACCAATGTTTGACGCGCTGGCTTCGATTGCACCGTGAAAGTCGCTGAGTTGTAGAACTTGAACAGATTTAATGTTCGAAGCCGAGGCAACGGTTGCGAGTTCGGCTGCGGTGTAAGACTTGTTTGATTTAGCAGTTGCAGAAAAGCCGTAAGCGTTGACCGCTTGAACAACTGGCGTTCCACCAGGTTGACCAATAACTACTGGCATAGTTACATTTCGATTATTCGATGCCGGAACAATAATTGGGCATGAACCAGAACCGGCTGAAACAACATAGTGGGTAATTTCAGGGTAGGCAGTTGGCGAGGCGGTCCACTTAACCATGACGCCACGAGCTGATAAATAAGAGGTGACATTTGTCGGTGCACTAGGCACTGAGTAAACAGTGTTGGCCTGAGCGGTTGAGTTAAATGCAGGAGTAACCATAGTTACCAAAAGGGCTGCGGCTACAGCGAAAACGCCGAAGCCAGTTTTCTTGCGATTAATTAGGGTAGTCATTGCCGAAACCTAGATTTCGAAAGTTACGGGCAGGCAAACACGCAATAAACCACGCGTGAACGAAGGCTCAGCCGTTGCTTAAAAGTTATTAACGGCTAAACTGCCCAAGTAACAAAATTTGTTGGGAGTAAGGCGCTAGGGGCTTCAGGATCGTCTTGAAGTCGAAAGCGCAAAAAATGAAAACCACTGCGAATCATCCGCAAACGTTTAGATCTGTTCCTGCCACATCAACGCCAGTCTCCAAAACCCGAGTTGCCGCTCTGTTAGACCAAGAATGGGCTCGCTTTAAAGAAGGAACTGGCAAATCTGAAATCGAAAATACGCTAGCCCGAGAGACCATGCCTATGGGCGTGCCATCTAGCTTCCAGCACTGGGACCCGTACCCAATTGCTATTGCGTCAGCGCAAGGCGCTTACATGACCGATGTCGATGGTCGCAAATTGCTCGATATGTCGATGGGCTTTGGCGCCATGTTTGCTGGTCACTTGAACCCAGCAGTTGTTGAAGAGATTAAGAACTCACTTTCTGAAGGAATGCTTTTCGTAACTCCTTCGCCAATTTCTCGCGATGCTGCCGAGCGAATTTGTAAGCGCTTTGCCATTGATCAGGTGCGCTTTGCGAACTCTGGCACCGAAGCAACCATGTATGCAGTGCGTTTAGCGCGCTCATTCTCAGGTAAGAGCGGTGTTGTAAAACTAGAAGGCGGCTATCACGGTTCTTTTGATCCGCTAATGGTTTCTTGTAAGCCAAGTTTGTCTGAAGTCGGCGATGCTGATAATCCCACACCGGTTCCAAATGTTGGAACAGTTACTGGTGATGTTTATGTAGTG
>RFRA01000261.1 GCA_009924725.1 Actinomycetota bacterium | reverse complement strand
CTAAACGCAAATGACATTGATGCAGCTAGCAAGATCATCGCTGGTACTGCTCGCTCAATGGGAATCACAACTAACGGATAACTAAGAATTCTTGATTCACCCGAATTAAGAAGTGGGAGAACCGCGCTGGTTCGTTAACCACAAACCGAATGAATTCGAAAGAGTTCAAGAAATGAAGGTCAGAAATGAAGCGCTCAAAGAAATATATCGAAGCTGCGGCAAAGGTAAAGAAAGATCACCTTTACACCCCGCTTCAAGCAGTTACCTTGGCGAAAGAAACATCAACTGTTTCATTTAACGCCTCAGTTGAAGTAGCACTTGTACTCGGCGTAGATCCAAAGAAAGCCGATCAAGCAATTCGCTCAACTGTTAACTTGCCACACGGAACCGGTAAGACTGCCCGCGTTCTTGTATTCGCAAACGGTGACAAGGCTGATGCAGCTCGTGCTGCAGGTGCCGACATCGTTGGTGGCGATGAACTAATCGAAGAAGTGTCAAAGGGTCGTCTAGATTACGACGCTGTTGTTTCAACCCCAGATCTAATGGGTAAGGTCGGTCGTTTAGGTAAGGTGCTTGGACCTCGTGGTCTGATGCCAAACCCAAAGACAGGTACCGTGACAACAGATGTTGCCAAGGCTGTTACCGATATTAAGGGTGGAAAGATTGAGTTCCGCGTTGACAAGAACTCAAACCTGCACTTCTTAATCGGAAAGACTGGCTTCACAGCAGAACAACTTGCTGAGAACTACGCAGCAGCACTTGATGAAGTTCTTCGCGCAAAGCCAAACTCATCAAAGGGCCGCTATATTCAAAAGGCAGTTGTTTCAACAACGATGGGACCTGGAATCGCAGTAGATCCAAACCTAGTTCGCGAACCTTCAGCTAACTAATAATTAGATTAAGAACCGGTAATCGGTAGGGAAACCTACTGGTTACCGGTTTTTTTATTTCCAAAGTTTTCTTATCAGGGCCGAATAGGACTAAATTAGAGTCATGAACTTAGTTGTTGATCTTGGTCAATCTGGTGCTCGCATCAAGATTGGCGAAGAAGTAACTTCGCTGGCCATTGCAAAAACTGCGGCCCTAACTGTGCTGGAAACTCTAGAACTGATTTTTCAAGAAGTGCCAAAACAAGATTTTGAAACCGTATATCTAAGCTTGACTGGTTTATATGGCGCTGTTACTGAAGAGCAAGCAATCGGTGAACTTTGCCATAAACATTTTAATGCGAAACATGTTGCAGTATTGGATGACGGAATTGCCGCCTTCGTTGGTGCACTCGGAAATCAAAATGGTGTCGTTTTAACTTTAGGTGGTGGCGTTGTTGCGATCTCATCCAATGCCGGCAAGTTCGGGCATGCCGATGGCAAAGGCTCA
>RFRA01000027.1 GCA_009924725.1 Actinomycetota bacterium | reverse complement strand
CAATGAGCAATGTTGTTGTAATCGGAGTCTTTGATGGCGTGCATAAGGGCCACCAGAGCATTCTTGATCGCGCCAAAGAAATTGCTGATGGTCGCAAAATTATTGCCTTAACTTTTGATCCACACCCAACAACTGTCTTTGCGCCAGATCGGGCACCGACACTTTTAACTACCTTGGCTGATCGTGTAGTGCTGCTAAAAATTCATGGCGCCGATCAAGTAGCGGTAATGAAATTCGATGAAAAATTTGCCGCCATGTCACCTGAAGATTTCGTTAATCAAATCCTGATTAAACAATTAGAAGCTGGCGATGTAATTGTGGGCGAGAACTTCACTTTTGGTCATAAAGCGGCTGGGAATGTACAAACGATGCAGTCACATTCTGAATTCAAAGTGCATACCCTGGCGTTGCATTCTGATGACACCGAACCAGTCTCTTCGACCCGAATTCGCACCGCCATAATCAAAGGCGATGTTGAAACTGCGCGACTTCTACTGTCTAGACCACATCGCTTAGATGGCGTTGTTGTTCATGGCGAAGCACGCGGTCGTGAAATTGGTTATCCAACTGCGAACTTAGGAAACCTCGAGGGCCAAACGATTCCGGCCGATGGTGTCTATGCTGGCTGGCTAACGGTCGGAATTAATCGCTGGTCGGCGGCAATTTCAATTGGTACTAATCCAACTTTTGCAGGTGTTCGTGGTCGCCAAGTTGAGGCGTACGCCCTTGATCAAGTTGGTCTTGATCTCTATGACCAAGAGGCCACCATCGAATTCGGTTGGCATTTGCGTGAGACCTTAAAGTTCGATGGCCTAGAGCCACTTCTAGAGCAGATGAAACAAGATTGCGATCTGGCTCGAAAACTCACTGAGGCCTAAATTTTCGCTTGATTTTCATGCGGGGGATTAACCCCGATTTCGCCCCTCACGCTCACGCTGGTAACCTTTGCCCTGTCCAACGAGAAGTAGAGCTCCCGTGTATCAAACCGGAAGCCATCGTGGCGGTAACTAAAAGGAGAGTCATCAAATGGCACTAACACCAGAAGTAAAGAAAGAAATCGTTGCTAAATACGGCACTTCAGCTACCGACACCGGAAGCCCAGAAGCGCAGGTCGCTTTGCTTTCTAAGCGCATCGAGGACATCACAACACACCTAAAGACTAATCCTCATGATCACCACAACCGTCGTGGTCTTTTGATTTTGGTCGGTCAACGTCGTCGTATTTTGCAATACCTCGCGAAGACAGATATCGCTCGCTACCGTGCGATCATCGAGAAACTCGGCATTCGCCGTTAATTTAGCCTGACTGCACCGAGGGAAATGATCCTCGGTAGTGGTTTCCGCAGACATAGCGCTGCGTGAACTTCGATCGAAGATTCATTCCACCTTGATGCGTGCAGTCAAGAACAGGAGCGACCCATGGAGGGTCAAGACGTAACATCAGCCGTTGCCGTAATCGACAATGGAAAGTTTGGAAAGAAAGAGATCCGTTTCGAAACCGGGCGACTAGCTCGTCAAGCAGCAGGCGCTGCAGCGGTTTACATGAACGACGAAACCATGATCTTCTCAGCAACTACTGCTTCAAAGTCACCCAAGGATCAATTCGATTTCTTCCCTTTGACCGTAGATGTTGAAGAAAAAATGTATGCAGTAGGTCGTATTCCAGGATCATTCTTCCGTCGCGAAGGTCGTCCATCCGAAGATGCGATTCTTACTTGCCGTTTGATCGATCGCCCATTGCGTCCATCATTCGTAAAGGGACTTCGTAACGAAGTTCAAATTGTAATCACTGTAATGGCACTTGATCCTGATCATATGTACGACGTACTTGCGATCAACGCAGCATCAATGTCAACACAATTAGCAGGTCTGCCATTTTCTGGCCCAATCGGTGGCGTTCGCGTTGCTTTAATTGATGGTCAATGGGTTGCCTTCCCTAATCACTCAGAGGTAGCAGATGCTGTCTTTGACATGGTCGTTGCTGGTCGCGTAATTGGTGATGACGTTGCAATCATGATGGTTGAAGCTGAAGCTACTTCAAAAACAATTGAGTTAGTAAAGGCCGGACAAAGCGCTCCAACTGAAGAGATTGTTAGCCAAGGACTTGAGGCGGCAAAGCCATTTATCAAGGCACTTTGCGATGCTCAGCTAAAGGTTGCAGCTAAGGCTGCCAAGCCAACTGCAGATTTCCCAGTGTTCCTTGATTATCAGTCAGATGTAGCTGAAGCAGTTGCTGCTCACGCATCAGCCGATCTGGCAAAGGCGCTAACTATCGCTGGCAAGCAAGAGCGCGAAACTGCAATCGATGCAATTTCAGCTGCTACTAAGGAAGTTGTTGGCGCTAAATTTGAAGGCCGCGAAAAAGAAGTTCCGGCAGCCTTTAAGTCACTAACCAAGAAGTTAGTTCGCCAGCGCGTATTGCGTGACAAGATCCGTATTGATGGTCGCGGGCTTCGCGATATTCGCGCACTCTCTGCTGAGGTTGAAGTTATTCCTCGCGTTCACGGTTCAGCAATCTTCGAACGTGGCGAAACTCAGATTTTGGGTATCACTACTTTGAACATGTTGAAGATGGAACAACAGCTAGACACTTTGAATCCAGAAAATCACAAGCGGTACATGCACAACTACAACTTCCCACCATATTCAACTGGTGAGACTGGTCGTGTTGGTACACCAAAGCGTCGCGAAATCGGCCACGGCGCACTCGCTGAGCGCGCGTTGATTCCAGTTCTTCCAACTCGCGAAGAATTCCCATATGCAATTCGTCAGGTATCTGAAGCCCTTGGTTCAAACGGTTCAACTTCAATGGGTTCTGTTTGTGCCTCAACACTTGCAATGCTTAATGCTGGTGTGCCACTAAAGGCACCAGTAGCTGGTATCGCAATGGGTCTGATCTCAGATGATGTTGATGGAAAAGTTGAGTACGTAGCTTTGACCGATATCTTGGGCGCAGAAGATGCGTTCGGAGATATGGACTTCAAAGTTGCCGGTACTAAAGACTTCATCACTGCTCTTCAATTAGATACCAAGCTCGACGGTATCCCTGCTTCAGTTCTAGCTGGGGCACTTCACCAAGCGAAAGAAGCGCGTCTTGCAATTCTTGATGTGATGAATGAAGCAATCGATGCCCCAGATGAGATGAGCCAATACGCTCCGCGCATCATCTCGGTCAAGATTCCAGTTGATCAAATTGGCGCAGTTATCGGGCCTAAGGGCAAGATCATTAACCAGATTCAAGATGAAACTGGCGCTGAGATCTCAATCGAAGATGACGGCACAATTTATATCGGTGCAACTAACGGTCCAGCTGCTGAAGCTGCTCGCGCACAGATCAATGCAATTGCAAACCCACAGATGCCAGAAGTTGGCGAGCGCTACTTAGGTACGATCGTAAAGCTTGCCGCATTTGGTGCCTTCGTATCATTGATGCCAGGCAAAGATGGTTTGCTACACGTATCGCAGATTCGCAAAATGCATGGCGGAAAGCGCATCGAAAACCTTGAAGAAGTTATGAAGGTTGGCGACAAGATTCAAGTTGAGATTGGCGAGATTGACCCTAAGGGCAAGCTTTCACTAGTTCCAGTACTTGAAGACGGAAGCGTTCCAAGCGCCGAATAATGTCAGTACGTAGAAGCGTTCTACCTAGCGGTCTGCGTATCGTTACAGAAGAAGTATCTTGACGAAACCCCAGCAACTGCTGGGGCTTCTCACTTTCTAGAGCATTTACTTTTTAAAGGCACCTCAACGCGTACAGCGATGGAGATTTCTTCTTCCATTGAAGCCGTAGGTGGCGAAATGAATGCCTTTACTAGCAAGGAATACACCTGTTTCTATGCGCGGGTAATTGATAACGATCTACCGATGGCCATTGAAGTATTGGCTGACTTAATCACTTCTTCCCTTGTAACGGCTGCCGATGTTGATGCAGAGCGCAAGGTAGTACTCGAAGAAATTGCAATGCGCGATGATGATCCGAGCGACCTCGTTCATGATTTGTTTAGCGATACTTATTACGGCGATATTCCAGTAGGTCGACCAATTCTGGGAACAGTTGAATCAATAAAAGGCATGAGCCGTAATACGGTTTTTAATTATTACAAGAAAAAGTATTTACCCGAAAATCTAGTTGTAGCTGTTGCTGGAAACATTAAGCATAAAAAGGTAGTTGCGGCGATTGAAAAAGCACTTTCTCGAGATGGCTACTTAGATAACCATGCCGCGCCTGTACTGCGCGAAAACACTTTAGTTAAACCACGCAATCAGCAAGCAGTCGGCAGTATTTATCGCAAGACTGAGCAATCCCATATGTTCTATGGTCTCGAAGGCGTTGCGCGTAGCGATGAACGTCGTTTCGCAATGGGCGTTATGGCATCTGCTTTAGGTGGCGGAATGTCATCTCGATTGTTCCAAGAGATTCGCGAGAAGCGCGGGCTGGCTTATTCGGTTTACGCCTATGCTCAACAATTCGCCGGCACTGGTGTCCTTGGTTTCTATGCCGGTTGCAACCCGGCCAAGTCAGTTGAAGTTATTGAAATCATTCAAGAAGTTCTAGCTGAAGTAGTTACTAATGGCCTGACCCAAGAAGAGATCGATCGCGCGAAAGGCGCAGTACGCGGGTCGCTGGTCTTGAGCCAAGAAGATACTGGCTCGCGCATGAGTCGAATCGGCAAGAGCGAGATCGTTTATGGCGAAATTATGAGCTTTGACGAGATTTTGAAATCAATTGCCCGCGTAACCCCAGAGGAAGTACGGGCTGTTGCCAGCGAGTTCTTGATCAAATCGCCTACGCTTGCCGTAGTGGGTCCACATAAGGATTTACGTAAATTTGAAAAAGTACTTCGCAACGGGGGATCGAAATGATCAAAGTTGGTGTTCTAGGCGCTAAAGGTCGCATGGGTGCTGAAGTTGTGCGCGCTGTGCGTGATGCTGATGGCCTTGAATTAGTTGCCGCCCTTGATCTTGGTGATTCTCTTGCTGAACTCATTAAGCATGGCGCCGAAGTTGTAGTTGATTTCACTACGCCTGATTCAGTGATGGCAAATTTAGATTTCTTAATTGCAAATAATATTAATGCGGTTGTTGGTACCACAGGTTTTGATGATGCCAAGATCGCAAAGCTAATCTCAGACCTAAAGGCACATCCAAAAGTTGGCGTTTTGATTGCGCCTAACTTTGCAATTGGCGCAGTATTGATGATGGAATTTGCTGCAAAAGCTGCCCGTTACTTTGAATCTGCTGAAATTGTTGAGCTACACCACCCGGCAAAAGTTGATGCCCCAAGTGGCACTGCTGCTCGCACTGCACAGTTAATGAGCGAGGCGCGCAAAGAAGCTGGTTTAGCTGCCATGCCCGATGCAACTCACACCGCACTCGACGGTGCGCGTGGTGCAATGGTGGGCGATGTTCCGGTTCATTCAGTTCGCGTTCGTGGCTTAGTTGCACATCAAGAAGTTATTTTGGGCGGGCTTGGTGAAACCCTAACCATTCGTCACGATTCAATTGATCGCGCCGGCTTTATGCCAGGTGTTTTATTGGGTGTTCGTAGCGTTGTAAAAGTTCCAGGCCTAACACATGGCCTAGATAAGTTCATGTAAGGGGATAAGCAAATGTCTAAAGATCAGATTGTTATGTATGGCGCTGACTGGTGCGGCGATTGCCGTCGCTCTGAACGCTTACTAAATGAACTAGGTGTCGAATGGACCAAGATTGATGTGGAAGCTGATTTAACAGCTGCCGATAAAGTAATTGAAATCAATGGTGGCGCTAAGTCCATTCCAGTAATTGTTTTCCAAGATGGCACACATTTAACTGAGCCGTCAGATATCGCACTTACTGAAAAGCTGAAGTCCCTTTCAATTATTTAAATTGTAAAGCAGAGCCGAGCTAGCAGCAGCTGAAATAACGACTATCGGAAATGGCGCTTTTAATAGCAGCGCGATGATGGCGACAGATAAACCAAGTAATCGGTGATCAACCATTAATTTACTTTTTTCGGTAAATGATTGCACTGCAACTAGTGCGCTTAAAAGCGCAATTGGAATAAGCGCATTTACTTTCTGAATTCTGGGGTGAGATAACCATTTTTCTGGAACCGAGTGCCCACTGTATTTCAAGATAAAGGCAATGGCGCTAGTGCCGATTACCGCAACCCAATATTGGTTCATCTGCGCACCCCAACCGCAATTGCAATAAATGCAGTTGCGATAATTGGCAGGCCAGCTGGCAAAATCGGAGTCATTGCGACTGCAAATACTGCGCAACCAATGGCTAGCGCGCGATCACTATTTGTTTTAAGTCGCGGCCAAACTAAACCAAGGAATGCTGCCGGCACCGCTGAATCTAAACCCCATGCGCGAATATCGCCCATTGCTTGCGCACCAAGTGCGCCAGCTAGGGTAAAAAGATTCCAAAAGATAAAGACACCAAAGCCAGTGAGCCAGAAGCCTTGGCGCATAGCCTCAGAACTGCGAACTTCTTGGCCGAGAGCCACGCCAGTTGATTCATCGATAGTTATTTGAGCAGCAACAATTCGTTTAAAGCCTTTAACTTTTAAGCGCGGTGCCATGATCACGCCATATAAACCGTTGCGAATACCAAGTAGGGAAGCGGTCGCAATTCCACTTAAGGCAGTACCGCCAGCACCTAAGACACCAACTACTGCGAATTGTGATGCACCAGAAAAAGTCAGTAGCGATAGTAAACAACTCTGCAGAACCGTAAATCCATTTGCTACGGCGGCAGCGCCAAAAGCGACGCCATATGCACCCACGGTCAGCGAAACGCTGAGCGAATCGCGAAGGGTGGCGCTGTTAACTTTGGACACGCGGCTATTCTGCCTTAGAAATCCACAACCGCGCGCAGATGGCTAGATAGGGTCGCCTAATGAGCAACGAATCTCCGCGTAATAGCGAAATCATCTTCCGAAGCGACATGACTGTCGAGCTGGTTAAAGCCAGCGCCAGTGATGCCGATGTTATTTGGGCTGCGCGGGTATCAACTGCGGGCGAGCAATCTCTCGATGAGATCGGCGAAGACCCAGCCCGTTCGGCTGGGCTAATTAATTACTTGGCTCGCGAACGTCATGGTTCACCATTTGAACATACCTCAATGACTTTCTTTGTCTCGGCACCCATTTTTGTATTCCGTGAATTTATGCGCCACCGCATTGCTTCGTATAACGAAGAGAGTGGTCGCTATCGCGAATTGTCTCCGGTTTTTTATATTCCAGATGCAGATCGTAAATTAATTCAGATCGGCAAAGCTGGTGCATACACATTTGTTGATGGAACTAAAGAGCAACTCGACATTACCCAGACCGCCATGAAAGAGTCTTACATCTTGGCCTACCAGCAATACCAAGTGATGCTCGATGCTGGCATTGCTCGCGAAGTTGCCCGCGCAGTTTTGCCGGTCGGACTTTATTCATCAATGTATGTAACGATGAATGCCCGCGCTTTAATGAATTTCCTTTCACTGCGCACGGCCCGTGAGGGATCCCATTTTCCAAGCTACCCACAACGCGAAATTGAGATGGTGGCCGAGAAAATGGAAGTCGAATTTGCCCGATTAATGCCATTAACCCACGCTGCTTTTGAAAAATCAGGGCGAGTTACTCCTTAAAAACGGGTAAGGTTACGCGTATGGCAATTGACGCTCCATTTGGCCGCATGATCACGGCAATGGTGACCCCATTTAATAAAGATGGTTCAGTTGATTGGGATGGCGTTGCCAAGTTGGCACAACATTTAGTTGATAACGGCCACGATGCAATTGCGGTAAATGGCACAACTGGCGAAGCGCCTACTACGAAGTCATCCGAGAAAATTGAGATCATAAAAGTTGTTAAGTCAACGGTTGGCCCAAAAATAAAAGTGATCTCTGGCGCCGGTGATAATGAGACTGAATACTCAATCAATCAAGCAAAGCGCACTGCCGAAGCTGGCGCTGATGGTTTGCTAGTGGTAGCTCCTTATTACAACAAGCCACCACAAGCCGGAATCGAAGCACACTTCAAAGCTGTTGCTGATGCAACCGATCTACCCGTAATGATGTATGACATTCCTGGTCGCACCGGCGTTGAAATTGAATCTGACACAATTGTGCGCTTATTTGAACATAGAAATATTGTGGCACTTAAAGATGCTAAAGGTAACGTCGCAGCAACTTCTTGGGTGATTAAGCGTTGTGGAATTCCAGTTTATTCAGGTGATGACATTCTAAATTTGCCGTTCTTGTCAGTTGGCGCAGTTGGATTTGTTTCAGTCTGTGGTCATACAGTTGGAAAAGATTTAAAAGCCATGCTTGATGCGTGGTTTGCGGGCGATGCCAGTCGCGCACTTGAAATTCATCAGAAGTTATTACCCGTATTTACTGGCACTTTCCGCACTCAAGGTGCGATCCTGACTAAAGCCGCCCTGAACATGATGGGACTACCTGGCGGAACTACTCGACTTCCATTAGTAGATGCAACCGAAGCTCAGATTACGCAATTGCGTGAAGATCTGCGTGCCGGTGGCGTCGCTGTTTAATCTATGAATCATCCGCATCCCGAATTAGGAACGCCCAGCAAGTTAGTTGCTGGTGGCCTACGCATTGTTGCCCTTGGTGGCTTAGCTGAAATCGGTCGCAACATGACCGTTTTTGAAACTAACGGTAAGTTACTAATTGTTGACTGTGGTGTTCTGTTCCCAGAGGAGAATCAACCAGGTATCGATTTAATCTTGCCTGACTTTTCCTATATTCGCGAACGCCTAAATGATGTAATCGGCATAGTTTTAACACATGGCCACGAAGATCATATTGGCGCGGTTCCATACCTACTTCGCGAACGCGGCGATATTGCGATATACGGGTCTGCTTTAACTATTGCATTGATCTCGGCAAAATTAAAAGAGCACCGCATTTCACCGCTTACGCGCGAAGTTAAAGAGGGCGATATTGAAGATATCGGGCCATTCTCAGTTGAATTCGTAGCAGTTAATCACTCGATTCCTGACGCACTCGCTGTTGCTATTCACACCCAAGCTGGCACAGTTCTGCACACTGGTGATTTCAAAATGGATCAATTACCACTCGATGGGCGCGTTACTGATTTACCGGCGTTTGCTCGATTGGGTGAAGCTGGCGTAGATATTTTCTTGGTGGATTCAACTAATGCCGATGTGCCAGGCTTTATGCCGTCGGAACGCGAAATTATGCCAGCGCTAGATCGGGTTTTTCGTAGTACCAGGCGTCGAGTTATCACTGCCACATTTTCTTCACACATACATCGGGTACAACAGATTATTGATACTGCGCTCGAGCATAAGCGCAAAGTTGCTTTCATCGGTCGTTCAATGGTGCGCAATATGAAGATCGCGCAAGATATGGGTTTTCTAAAAGTCCCAGACGGCATCGTCTTTGATGCTAAAGATCTCGATGCTTATGACGATAACGTCGTATTGATTTGTACCGGTTCCCAAGGTGAACCACTTGCGGCTCTTTCGAGAATGGCAAATGGCGATCATCAAATTCGAGTGGGTGAAGGCGACACGGTCATTCTGGCATCGTCACTTATTCCAGGTAATGAGAATTCGGTATTTCGAATCATCAATGAACTAACTCGCTTCGGCGCGAAAGTAGTTCATAAAGCCAATGCAATGGTGCACGTTTCTGGCCACGCTGCAGCCGGCGAACTTACTTATTGCTACAACATTGTTAAGCCAAAGTACGTAATGCCAGTTCATGGCGAATGGCGCCACTTACGCGCTAATGCTGAATTAGCAGTTGCAACTGG
>RFRA01000260.1 GCA_009924725.1 Actinomycetota bacterium | reverse complement strand
AATTTGTTGGCTGGTGTTAATTAGCGCGCTAGCAACACCTGCATCTTGATTACCGATTCCGTGAAGTGCTGTTGATGCACTTGGAATAAATACCAAACCAAGACCAATGCTAATTACCGGCAAGATTGGCAAAACATGTGTGAAGTAGCTGGTTTCAGGGGTGATACGCGTTAATAGCAGAAGACCGGTTGCCGACATGATCAAACCTGTGACCATCAATGGACGTGGGCCAATCTTGGGTAGCATCTTTGATGCGATGCCAGCTGCGAAAACAATTCCAAAAGTAAACGGCAAGAATGCAAAACCAGACTTAAGTGGCGTGTAGCCAAGGACGCTTTGCAAATAAATTCCCAAGAATAAGAACATCGAGAAAATACCAGCTCCGATAAATAGTGAGCTCAAGTATGAGCCGCCACGATTGCGCTCTAAAATTACCCGCATTGGCATAAGCGGGTTACGAACACGTTGTTCGATAACCACGAATACGGCTAGCAAGACAACTGATGCAACTAGGAACCCGATGGTTTCATTAGCTGTCCAGCCGACTGTAGCGGCACGATTGAAACCGTAAACCAATGAGAACAAACCTAGCGTTGCAGTGAGAACTCCTGGAATGTCATAGCTATGTTCGCCGCCAGCCTTTGATTCCTTAACCACTGGAATTGCAAAGAGTGCGGTAATAATTGCGATTGGAATATTTACACCTAAGCACCAGCGCCATGAGAAGTACTCAGTTAATGCGCCACCCAGAATCAAACCAATTGCTGCGCCGCCACCCGAGATGCCACCGTAAACCGCAAATGCTTTCGCGCGCTCTTTAGGTTCAGTAAAAGTAACGCTAACAATTGAGAGAGCAGCGGGAGCTAGAAGCGCACCGAATACACCTTGTAGTGCACGTGCGGCGAAAAGTAGTTCTTGGGTTGAGGCAATGCCACCAAGTGCTGAAGCACCAGCAAAACCAAGCAAGCCAATAATGAATGCTTTCTTGCGACCAATGAAGTCTGCGAGACGGCCACCTAATAGAAGGAGTGAACCAAAAGCCAAGGTATAGGCAGTCACGATCCATTGTTGATTCGCATCAGTGATACCAAGATCAGCTTTAGCGCTAGGAATTGCGATGTTTACGATTGAGCCGTCTAGAACCACCATCAACTGTGCGATTGCGATGACGGCCAGTGTGCGCCAACGGTTTGGATCAAGTGTGGATTCAGTATTTTTTAAGGCAGACAAGGAAAACTCCAGTTCGAAAGAATTATTTAAGGCTATTGATTAGCTTCTTACAGGTTAGAATTCTCTCATGTCGAACATGAAACCGCGCTCAGGGCTCGTCACTGATGGCTTAGAACGTGCTCCAAATCGTGGAATGTTGCGCGCAGTTGGAATGGG
>RFRA01000259.1 GCA_009924725.1 Actinomycetota bacterium | reverse complement strand
TCGGCTAAATATTTTGCGGTGCCAATTTCTGGCCCTAAAACAACTTCGAAACCAGTCTCTTCTCCTGCCTCACGAGCCGCGCAAGACAAGTGGATTTCGCCAGGTTCAACTTTTCCTTTTGGCAAAGACCAATCGTCATATTTTGGCCGATGAACCAAAGCAATTTCAGTAGTTTTCTTTCTCACTCGCCAGAGAACTACGCCAGCACCTTGAATTACTTCGGTTTCGCTCACATTTATCCGTTCAGATACTTATGCATTAGAAACTCTTGAACATCCTGCGACCTCTTGTGTCGCTTCCATTCGGCGCCTATTTGTTGCCAGCTGCTGGTATCTGCAGATAATGAAACCTCAAATATCTCGTTTAACAAATCTTTATGCTGGGCTTTATCAACTCGCATCAAACTTTCAACTCGGCGATCTAAATTGCGATGCATTAGATCTGCACTACCGATCCAGTATTCATCCTCGCCACCATTAACAAAATGATAAATACGGGAATGCTCAAGGAATCTACCCAGAATGGAGCGAACTCTGATGTTCTCTGATAGCCCTTTAATTCCTGGGCGAATTGAGGAAATACCACGAATTACCAAATCAACGCTAACGCCAGCGCTAGAAGCTCGGTACAGCGCATCTACAAATTCCTCATCGAGCAGTGAATTCAATTTGAATTGAATACCTGCTGGCTTACCAGCTTTCGCATTCTTAATTTCATTCTCAATTTTTTCTAATAGGCCAGAACGTAGGCTGCGCGGGGCAACTAACAGTCGAGAGTAAGAAGAAGATGGTGCTAAGCCCGATAATTGGTTAAAGAGTTTGCTCAAGTCTTCAGTCAGCAATGGATCAGCGCTAATAACTCCGAGATCTTCGTAGAAGCGCGCAGTCTTTGGGTTGTAGTTACCAGTACCAACATGGCAATAGCGACGTAAACCATTTGCTTCGTCGCGAACAACTAGCGACAATTTTGCGTGAGTCTTAAGATTCATTAAACCGTAAACAACGTGTACGCCGGCAGCTTCAAGCTTTCGAGCCCAACGCACATTTGCTTGTTCATCAAAGCGTGCCCGAATTTCGATAACTGCCAAAACTTGCTTGCCAGCTTCGGCCGCTTCAATTAAAGCCTCGATTATGGGTGAATCACCTGATGTCCGATAAAGCGTTTGCTTGATCGCTAAAACCTGTGGGTCTTGAGCTGCATTTTGCAAGAACTGCACTACTGAGTTAGTAAAAGACTCATAAGGGTGGTGCAACAAGATCTCGCCCTGTCTAATTGCAGCAAAAAACAGTTCTGGGTCTCCTGAGTCAACTTCACTTAACGATGAAGCGGTGCGTGATTTAAACGGGCGGAATTTCAATTCGGGAATGTCTAGGTCTGCGATGCGATTTAGAGCGGTTAGGTCA
>RFRA01000258.1 GCA_009924725.1 Actinomycetota bacterium | reverse complement strand
GCAATTGTTAACCGCCCTGCCCTACTTCTGCTCGATGAACCTCTTGGCGCACTTGATCTAAAACTTCGTCGCCAGATGCAAATTGAACTTAAGTGGATTCAGAAAGAAGTTGGTTTAACGTTCGTGCACGTAACCCACGATCAAGAAGAAGCTATGACTATGGCTGACACGATCGCCGTTATGAATGAAGGACAGATCGAGCAAATGGGCTCACCTGCTGATCTTTATGACAATCCAAAGACCGCCTTTGTAGCTAACTTCTTAGGTCAATCAAACTTGATTAAGGGCACCATCAGCGACAATGACGGCGATTCACATATCGTCGATCTCTTTGGCCAAAAGATTTCGCTGCAGAAGAATCGCTCGCATGCAAACGATCAGTTTATTTATGCCGGTATTCGCCCCGAAAAATTCCGCATCTCACGTTTAGGCACACCAACTTCTGGAAATATTTTAACTGGTGGCCACATCGAAGATGTTTCCTACATTGGCGTATCAACTCAGTATCAAGTTGAGATGCCTTGGGGTCAAGAATTGATGGTCTTTGAGCAAAATGACGATGGAGTCGCACCATTTAGCAAGGGCGAAGCTGTCAACATTTCCTGGGAGCCAATCTTTACTTTCGGACTGCGCGGCGATGAAGATGCAACTGCTGGTTCTGAAGTTAACCCCGAAGAACTAGACGAAGAGTAAAAAAAGTAATGCGCAAGATCCGCACCCCTTACCTTTTACTCTTGCCGGGTTTTGGGTTCCTCTTTACTTTCTTTATTTTGCCGATCATAAATTTGGCACAAACTTCTACTCAGACTCCAGTAGGTGGGGGAGATACGGGTCAATATGAACAGACTTTGCGCTTTTCAAATTATGTTGATGCTTTCCTAGAGAATAAAGAACAATTTGGTCGCTCTTTTGTTTATGCCATCATCGCAACAATCCTGGCCCTAGCAATTGCCTACCCACTTGCTTACGCCATTGCCTTCAAAGGCGGCAAACTAAAGAACTTTATGTTGGTGCTAGTTGTGGCCCCATTTTTCACATCCTTCTTGCTTCGCACCGTTGCCTGGAAACAGATCTTGGGTGAAGAAGGTTTCGTAGATTTATGACTTTGCCACTTTATGCATCGATCGATCGCATTGATCCGCGCACACTTGAGGCTTCTGGCGATTTATATGCCAATGGATTTACTACTTTCCGTAAAGTTACTTTGCCGCTCTCGATGCCTGGCGTAGTTGCGGGCACGTTGCTCACCTTTATCCCAGCAGCTGGTGACTATGTGAATGCTGCGATCTTAGGTAGTCCTAATACCAAGATGATCGGTAATGTAATCGAATCTCGTTACTTCAAGATCGTGGATTACCCAACCGCGGCAGCACTCTCATTTACTTTGATGGCGGTTATTTTGATTCT
>RFRA01000257.1 GCA_009924725.1 Actinomycetota bacterium | reverse complement strand
TCGATGTTAGCGCCACATGTTGCAAGTGGCTGCGTGACAATTTTACTTGAACATGACATTGAAAGTGTTACCAAGAGCGGTGATCGAATTATTGGTGCTCGCGTACTAGATAAGCGAACTGGCAAATCTGTTGACATCGAAGCGAAAATATTTATTGAAGCAACTGAAACTGGCGATGTATTAGCACTGGCAGATATTGAGTACGTCGTTGGATTTGAAAGCAAATCTATGACTGGTGAGCCAAGTGCTCCAGATGAATATCAGCCAGGAAACATCCAAGCCTTTAGCGCATGTTTTGCTATGAGCTATGACCCAAAGTCTGATCGCACAATTGATAAGCCAAATAATTATGAATACTGGCGCAACTTTAAAATGCCATTTTATGATCACAATTGGGTTAGTTGGCATTCAATCGAACCACGTTCGCTAAAAGAGATTGTTTTCAATTTTGATCCGCTACCAAACCTTGATCCGTTGACTGTGCGCGCAAACCAAAAAGATAATCCAGGTTCAGCCAATCTTTGGACATTCCGCAGAATTTTAGCGGCTAGCCATATGGAGCACCCAGAAAAATTTACTGATATCTCTTTAGTTAATTGGCCACAACTTGATTATATAAATGGCTCAATTATTGATGTCAGCAAGGAAGAAAAAGCTAAGAACATCGCCGCTGCTAAAGATCAATCACTTTCACTTCTTTATTGGATGCAGACCGAAGCACCACGCACTGATGGTAAAACAGGCTGGCCCGGTCTCTATCTGCGCAAAGATGTGGTTGATACTAAAGATGGCTTGGCCAAGCATGTTTATGTGCGTGAAGCCCGACGAATCAAAGCTCTTTATACAGTCACAGAGCAAGATATTTCTTACGCAATTCGCGGCGACGCTGGTGCTAAGAAATATGCTGATTCAGTTGGTGTTGGTCATTACCGAATTGATTTACATCCATCGACAGCAGGGGATAACTACTTAGATGTTGCTTCTTGCCCGTATCAAATTCCAGTTTCATCGATGATCCCAATCGCAACAGAGAACTTAATTGCTGCCGGCAAGAGCATTGGCGTCACTCACATAACAAACGGATGTTTCCGTTTACACCCAACCGAGTGGAATATCGGTGAATCGGCAGGAGTTCTTGCCGCGCTAAGCATTCGTTCAGGTAAGAGCCCTCATGCGTTCGCAGCAGGCAAAGACCTAAACGATCTTCAAGCACAACTTCTTCACCAAGGAGTCGAGCTTGAATGGCCAACGGTCGCACCTTATTAAAAGGTTGAAACCGACTAAACAGAAAGGAAAGCAACAGTGAAAGCAAAATATCTAAAAATTATTGCTGCTGGATCCGCTATTGCTCTTGTAGCTTTTATCGGTGTTCAACCAGCAAAAGCAGCAGCTAATGGCAGCATCACTCT
>RFRA01000256.1 GCA_009924725.1 Actinomycetota bacterium | reverse complement strand
ACGACAAGGTCACTTTGTTCATGTTATTGCTCGCCCCGAGAGTCTTTCTGGTGAGTTACGCCGAGCCGCAAGCCACGTATCAAGCTTGAACTAAGGCCTCTTGTCAGTTGATTGAGCAGCCAGTGACAGGCGTTTGGGTACTGAAGCCTGGCGTATAGCCAAGCCCAGAACCCTTGGTAAACATGTACGGAGTTTCCATTGGATTTCCATGGATCGACCACTGTGATACTGAGCCGATGTTAACTGTCTTTTTCAAAAGCATGTTGATTGAAGGGGCGCTTGACATGTAAGTAATTCCACTCCCCATTGAAACTACATATTCAGAATTCATTCGGGAATGCATGCCCGGATCCCAGTACATGGAAATACTTTCGCTAGATCCGAGGATATTTGAGTACCATTTCGTGTCACCTTCTAGCGATAACAACGCTGGTGCACACGGAGCCGGTGGCTCCCTCATTTGACTTTCGCGCACTGAATTTTTGAGATTGACAAAAGTGCCTTGTAATTTGCTGCTCACATCTATTGTGTTGAAATTCCAGCGAATCCAATCAGAATCATTAATTCCAGCAGCTGGAGTTAAATTATTTATCTGGCCAAGAAACTGCGAATTTTCAAACGGCTTTAACATTGTGCGGGTAGGTACAAACAAAACCGGTTTTAAAGCGACAATTTTCTTTTTACGCAAAGTTGCTTGAAAAATATATTGAACGGCTTCCTTCTTGTTGATCAAAGCGCTTGGTACGAGTGAACTTTGAAATAACATTTGCTCATTTTTGCGATCGTAAAAGGTGGCAGATTTGGTTGATCCAGACTCACCAGCAACTACTACTCCGTACTTCACTCTTGGGGAATCTGCAGGGTACCTGATAGCAGACTTTGTTGCATAAAACACTTTGCAAGTCGGTACTGAAATTCCTGCGACTTTCTTCGCAGCGCTCATTTTGGCACAAGGCTTTGCGGCAGTGGCAGAACTAGGATTAGTTACAAAGCCAGCCAAAATGGCAATCAAAGTTGCCGCAATAAATTTACCTACACGCATAATACGAATCATAGTTTCAGATGTGGTTTCTAAGTAGCCAATCCTAAAATTGCCAGCAAACTAGTCGCGTTCGCGCGGACCAGTTTCTGAACGCGTAGATCTAGCCATGAACGCCTGCAGCACTTCATAAGGACTTTTTCCGTGATGAATAACATTCACTACTTGTTCAGTGATGGGCATCTCGACCGAATATTTGCGGGCTAATTCAAGCAGTGGCGCACAACTCTTAACGCCCTCAGAAGTTGTCTTAGTCGCAGCTTCAGCTTGCTCGATACTCATGCCTTCACCCAAGTAAACACCGATAGTGCGGTTTCGCGAAAGTGGGGATTGGCAAGTCGCGATTAAGTCGCCAACCCCCGAAAGCCCCG
>RFRA01000255.1 GCA_009924725.1 Actinomycetota bacterium | reverse complement strand
TTTCCCATAAACCGACAACCATTAAGTGTGGCTTTGAACCACCAAGTAACCACGCAACAAGTGCGGTGGAGTCATTTGAAAACGCACCATCGAAGGCAAGAATTACATCCTCACCAATTTCAGGGTAACGATCTTCATCTGCTAACGCTTCCCAAGCACCTGTTGGCAACCAAGCAACCGAAGTATTCACAAAACAATTAAGGCGCTTGGTTCTAAACTCAGCTTCAGGTGTTCGCAAAACTGCCGAACGCATTTCATCTAAATCGGTGATGTCACCAAGACCGGGATTTGATTGATGCCAAAGTTCTTCAATGCGGTGATCAGCTTCAACCTTCTCAGGTTCCCACCAAGCAAAGAAAAATGATTGATCTTTCTTTTCCTCTTTAACAATTTGTTGCCCGTATTGATACAACGAATAGCAAAGAGAATCTTGACCGTTGCTTTGTGACTTAACGCCTGCGGTTGTGATTCCTAAAAGCAATGAATCCTCACGCGCACCACCTGCGAGTGAAAGCACATTCCACAATTCCCAACTAGGTTGGGCGTGAACTTCATCAAAGATAACAAGAGGCGAAGGGTTCAAACCTTCTTTGGAATAAGCCTCAGCAGAAAGCACTCGGTAAACCGAACCCTTATCTTTGAACTCAATCGCATCGCGGTAAAGGGTAAACATAGATGAAAGTTCTTCATCCATCTCAATCATTCGCTTGGCGGTGCCAAATACAATTCGCGCCTGTTCTTTATCGGCGGCGCAAGAATAAATTTCCGAACCGTGACCGCCTAGTGTCAAACCCGCTAACCCAATTGAAGCGCCCAGTGCAGACTTGCCTGACTTACGCGACATCCCAATTAGGGCGGTGCGGTGGCGAAAGCGCCCGTCATCGCGGCGGGCAAGGGCGTGGTTTAACAATTGCTTTTGCCAATCGCGCAAGACAAGCAGCTTGCCCGCAGGCGAGCCAACTGAATCTTTAGTTACTCGGCAAACTGCCTCGGTGAAGTTGGCATAGAGTGCGCCATCGCCGCGTTCTTGATCTTCAATCGGCACCGGCGTGAGCCATTTAGGGGGCCAAGAATTTGTCACTTAGATTTTTGCTGCTCTAACAACTGAGCTAACTTGCCCTTTGTTGTTACTTCAGCAACCCCTAATTTGCTTCGATCAATAGGTGTTAAACCAAGCAATGAAAGCAATTTAACAATGTCATTCTCAACCGTGTTCAACATTCCAAACAACGGGTTTGCATAGGCATAACCCTTATCGGTGAACAACACATAATCAGTAGCAGCTAGTTTCTCTTTTAGCTCGTACTTCTTATCCATCTTTTCGCAAAGTTCAACAAGCAACTTGCCATCGGTGCTTGCAACCCAAGGCGCGAGTTCGCGAATCTCTAACCAAATCTTTTTCCCTGAATCA
>RFRA01000254.1 GCA_009924725.1 Actinomycetota bacterium | reverse complement strand
AGAAAGCGCGTAGATCTAAGCCACCACTGCGCTGAATTGAATCGAGCAGCAGACGAGTAATGACATAACCGGAAATGACGAAGAATAGATCCACCCCGAGAAACCCACCAGGAATCCAGGAAAAACCTAAGTGGTAAAGCATTACTGCGATTACCGCGACAGCACGCAAACCATCAATTGCAGGGATATGGGTGATCCCACGTTTTTTAGATGACATAACTTTTGGTAATCGGTAAGAGGCTACTTACGTTTTGCAGCAGCTTTCTTTGCTGGTTTCTTCGCAACAGCCTTTTTCGCAGGTTTGCGATTTACTGACTTTGCTTTCTTGGGCGCTTCAATTGCAACTTTGGTACGCTCACTAGCAACACGAATTGGGCCCCGATTAATTAGTGTGTCATCTGCATTTAAGTTCTGAAGAACCTGCTCTTGCAATTGTTCTAATCGCTCGAATGAACTTTGCAGACGGGCACGTGATTGCTGAATCGCACTTTCGGCCTGATCAAGAGATTGAGTCTGCACTTTGTAAAGCCGTTCGGCTTCAGAGATAACACTTGCCAGCCACTGGCGATAATTTCCGACCTCACCGGGCCCACGAGTTTCTGCGCCCGAAAGAACTGAACGCGCTTTCTGCTCTGCGTTTTCGAGTGCATCTTTTGCAGCACGATTAGTTTCAGTAACTAAGCGATCGGCAGCAGCCTGTGCCTTAGCTTCGCGAAGTTGCGCAGACTTAATCATGGTCATGGCAGTTTCAGTTGCCAGAATTTCAAATTCTTCTTTAGATAGCGTGGTGATATCGCGACGTGAGCGCAGATCGTTTAACTGTGCTTCCAGCTCGCGAATTCGATCAACCGAATTTGGTTGACTGCTCTCTTCGCCTTTAAATCCAACCCAGTTCAGGAAGGAGTTCTTCTCGGCCATCGCTACCTCTTTATGCTCTGTAAACACTTACGGAAGTCTTAGATTAGAGCAAAAGCGCCATACCTAAAAGTGGGGTTAGCGCTGGGCTAATGCAGGGTGAAATTGGGCTCAATCAGCGTGATTTGTAAACTGCGATACAGATTGCCACGTACTGCGAGATCCACGCGGCTAGTACAAAGATATGGAACAGCTCATGAAAACCAAAGTACTTTGCCTCACGCCCTGGTCGCTTAAGAGCATAGAAAATCGCCCCAATTGAGTAAAGCAAGCCACCAAAAATAATTGGCAAGATAACCCACCAGCCACCAGCTCGATAGAGATGTGGCGTATAAATAATTGCTACCCAGCCCAGCACTAAATAATTAGCAACATATAACCAACGTGGCGCACCAACCCAGAAGACTCTAACTGCAACGCCAATTAAAGCACCAGTCCAGATTACCGAAAGCAAAATTGTCCGATCACGACCTTCGAGCAAAGTAACTGCGAACGGCGTATATGAACC
>RFRA01000253.1 GCA_009924725.1 Actinomycetota bacterium | reverse complement strand
CAAGTTTCCGGCGATCCAGTAAACGCACAAACGCTAACGGATTTAGCTTTCGCTTGGCGCTCAGTTCGCGCCGTAAAGAGCAATGCGATTTTGCTTGCTAAAGATAGTGCTGCAGTTGGAATTGGAATGGGCCAGGTAAATCGAGTGGATTCGGCGAAATTAGCCGTTGATCGAGCTGGAGATCGGGTAGCAGGTTCGGTTGCCGCAAGTGATGCGTTCTTCCCATTTGCCGATGGCTTACAAATATTAATTGATGCTGGCGTAATTGCAGTGGCCCAACCTGGTGGCAGCGTGCGCGATGAAGAGGTAATCGCGGCAGCCAAAGCTGCCAATGTTGCAATGTTCTTCACTAGTACAAGACACTTCTCCCATGCATAAAGCGCGGATACTCGATGGCAAAGCTTTAGCCACAATTGTTAAAGCAGATCTGCGCACCCGCACCGAAACTCTAAAAGCTCGCGGCATAACACCAGGTTTAGGTACCGTCTTAGTTGGCGATGATCCAGGCTCACATTCTTATGTTGCTGGCAAGCACCGCGATTGCCAAGAAGTTGGCATCAATTCAATCCGCGTTGATCTACCAGCCTCAGCTACACAAGCAGATGTAATGGCAGCAATCAAAGATTTAAATTCAGCAAAAGAGTGCACCGGATATATTGTGCAGTTGCCATTGCCAAACGGAGTTAATGCACAAACGATTCTCGAAGCAATTGATCCCGCTAAAGATGCCGACGGGTTGCATCCAATGAACCTTGGTCGATTAGTAAGTGGTTATGCAGCACCGCTACCGTGCACACCGAGAGGTATCGTCGCTTTATTGCGTCATTACGAAGTACCTATTGCAGGCGCCGAAGTTTGCGTAATAGGTCGCGGATTAACAGTTGGTCGCCCACTTGGTTTGTTACTAACTCGTAAAGAAGAAAATGCCACAGTTACTTTGACGCACACTGGCACTAAAGATTTAGCTAAGCACGTTAAGCAAGCTGACATTGTGGTTGCCGCGATTGGTAAAGCACATTTCTTAACTGCTCAAATGATTAAGCAGGGCGCCACTGTTTTAGATGTTGGAATTTCGCGCACCGAAGCCGGCTTGCTAGGCGATGTTCATCCTGATGTTTTTGTAGTTGCGGCAAATGTTGCCCCAATGCCTGGTGGTGTTGGCCCAATGACTCGAGCAATGTTGCTTACTAACGTGGTTGAGGCATGCGAGTAATTTCTTACTCCGCCTACGCATTTGTGGCCGCCGGCGTATTAGCTGGAGCGCTCGGATTAGTGCGAACTGGATCACTTTTGATTGCTCTTGGCACTGGCCTTTTCGCTATTTCGCAGCGTGGGCAACGCAAAATTGAACTCTATTTGCCACTAGCTATTTCGATCAGCCTCTTTGTGCTGGCAATAGCACTTCCACGTGGGCGCTAGGATTTAC
>RFRA01000252.1 GCA_009924725.1 Actinomycetota bacterium | reverse complement strand
GCATATTTTTGTAGCAAATGCAGATGATCTTCAGCCGAATAGCCAGCGTATTCATCGCCACTATTAAGCGAATTTGCATCGAGATTTAAGAGCACAATTTTAGTCGCCTTTGAATTTACTATTGCCTCGCGTTGAGCTGGCACCATCAAATGCGGAAGCACACTAGAAATCCATGAACCAGGGCCCATCGTGATTACATCGGCTTGGCTAATTGCAGCAAGCGCTTCGCTACGTGCAGCTGGATTTTCTGGCAATAACCGCAAGGATTCCAATTTTCCCTTAGTAGTTGCAACTTCAACTTGTCCGCGCACATTTATTCGACCAATTGAAGTAGTAAAAGTTGCTTCAATATCTAATGGCACTGCGGCCATTGGTAATACTCGACCAACTACTTTCAACAAAGCCCCCACACGATCTAATCCAGCAACTGGATCTTCATCTCGATCCCAAAGCGCTGCCAGTAAAAGATTTCCTACTGCGTGACCATCGAGCGGCCCATCGCTAGTAAAGCGGTATTGCATGATCTCGGCCCAACTTCGACCCCAATCATCATCGGCACACAATGCGGCAAGTGCCATTCGCAAATCACCCGGTGGAAATATTGGAAATTCTTGGCGTAAACGGCCGCTAGAACCGCCGTTATCAGCGACCGTAACTATGGCAGTTATTTGATCAGTGATCGAGCGTAGTGAAGTAAGGGTTGCTGCTAGACCGTGTCCGCCGCCTAGCGCAACAACTCGCGCGAGGCTCATTCGCGGCCGAGGTCTCGATGCACCGCATGCGCTGAAATTGCAAACTCCGAAGTTGCTGCACTTAATTGTTTGGCAATCTCAGCTGAAATTGCAACACTGCGGTGCTTACCACCAGTGCAGCCGATTGCGATTGTTAAATACTTCTTGCCTTCACGAATATAGCCAGGCAACATATCTTTAATTAACTTAACGTAGTCCCCTACAAATTCCGTAACACCAATATTTGAAAAGACTCGATCACTTACTGCTTGATCTAGCCCAGTCAATGGTCGCAGCTCTGGCACCCAATGTGGATTTGGAATGAACCGGCAATCGAGAACTAAATCAGCATCGACTGGGATTCCGTACTTATATCCAAAGCTCAAAATATTTAGACGAACGCCTTCGATCATTCCTTCGGCGAAAATTTCACTGGTGCGTTTTGCAAGTTGATGAACATTTAAGTTTGAGGTATCAATAACTACATCGGCACTTTCGCGAAGTTCGTGCAACTTTGCTCGTTCGCGATCAATTCCATCTGAGATGCGGTCACCGCCTTGCAGCGGGTGCGGACGACGAGTACTTTCAAAGCGGGCAACTAGGGATTGGTCTGACGCATCTAAGAAAAGTAACCGGAACGTAATTCCATCGCTCTTCAAATTCGCTAAGGCAGCATTTAAATCATCAAAAAACTTTCC
>RFRA01000251.1 GCA_009924725.1 Actinomycetota bacterium | reverse complement strand
TGCTAGATCTTCAATTGAAAGGCGTGCTTCAGTTCGTGAGTTAGCAATCAACGCACCAAGGGACATTTTTAACCCGCTTTAAGCTATCCGAATGAATCAAGAACGATAAGGCTAACCCCATACGGTAGCAAAAAGGTAGCCATGGGGTGAACAATTCGAGAGATAGCCCTTCTTATCACCCCTGCTAGAAATCGCGGATGGTCGCCAGTACTGAATCTAGTTCGTCGGGCTTAACTAAAACAGTACGCGCCTTAGAACCTTCGGAAGGGCCCACAATTCCGCGTGACTCCATGAGATCCATTAAGCGTCCAGCTTTAGCAAAGCCCACGCGCAGCTTGCGTTGCAGCATCGAAGTTGAACCGAACTGCGTACCAACTACAAGTTCAATGGCTTGCAATAAAATGTCTAAGTCATCGCCAATTTCTTTATCAACCATCTTGGTTGCTGCAGGTGGCGCAGTTACATCAGAACGGTAACGCGGAGCTAGCTGCTTCTTAACGTGACCCACTACTGCTTCGATCTCGCGCTCAGAAACATAAGCACCTTGAATACGAATTGCACGGCTAGCACCCATTGGGATAAAGAGTCCGTCGCCTTGACCTACTAATTTCTCAGCTCCCGGGGTATCAAGAATGACTCGACTATCAGCTAGCGAACTTGTAGCAAATGATAAACGCGATGGCACATTAGCTTTAATCAAACCAGTAACTACATCAACTGAAGGTCGTTGGGTCGCTAGTACTAAGTGAATACCAGCTGAACGCGCTAATTGCGTAATACGAACAACAGATTCTTCAACTTCTCGCGCCGCAACCATCATGAGGTCAGCTAGTTCGTCGATGATTACGAGCAAGTACGGATATGGCTCAATCTTTCGATCACTTCCGGGAGGTGGTACGACTTTGCCGGCACGTACCGCTTTATTGAAATCATCAATATGTCGAAAACCAAACGTTGCTAAATCTTCATAACGTAGATCCATTTCGCGAACTACCCAAGTGAGCGCATCAGCTGCTTTCTTTGGATTAGTAATGATTGGAGTAATCAAGTGCGGAATATTCTCATAAGCCGTTAATTCAACTCGCTTTGGATCGATCAAAACAAGACGTACTTCATCAGGAGTTGATCGCATCAAGATTGACACAATCATGGCATTGATCATCGAAGACTTTCCTGCGCCAGTTGCACCAGCTACCAATAAGTGCGGCATTTTGGCTAGATTCGCGCAAACAAAATTACCTTCAACATCTTTGCCAAGAGCCACCAACATCGGGTGATGATCTTGGCCAGCCACACTTGAACGCATTACATCGCCTAAGGCCACAATCTCACGATCGGCATTTGGAATTTCAATACCGACGGCTGATTTACCTGGAATCGGAGAAAGAATTCGCACGTCGCTGCTCGCAACTGCATATGAAATATTCTT
>RFRA01000026.1 GCA_009924725.1 Actinomycetota bacterium | reverse complement strand
AGAGTAACTGATTAGTTACTAAAAACGAATGGCTAGAAGGCTGCGTCTGAGATGTTCATGATCGAATTATCGGTTGCTTCGATAATTTTGCGATCAGCTGTGATGTGTGGCAAGTAATTGGTGACAAAGAAATTAGCTGAGGCGATTTTGCCGTTATAGAACTCAAGATCTTTGCCTGCAGTTGGAATCTTTTCAAGGGCAATATCTGCCTGACGCAATAGCAACCAAGCGGTAATGATGTCGCCAACGGCCATTAAGCAGCGCGAAGTATTTAAACCAACAGTGTAAATCTTTTCGGCATCGCTTTGAGATTCCATTGCGTGTCCTACCAAAGTAGCGACAATGGCATTTAAGTCACCGAGTGCTTTAAGAAGTGCTTCTTTTTGAGCAGCATGTGCGCCACCAGTTTCGGCAAATGATTTAATTTCTTTACCAAGTAAGCCAATTGCGCGGCCACCATCTTTAACAATTTTACGGAAGAAGAAGTCAAGACCCTGAATTGCAGTTGTGCCTTCATACAAAGTATCGATCTTGGCATCGCGCACATATTGCTCAAGTGGCCAATCACGAGTGAAGCCAGCGCCACCAAATGTTTGTAGTGATTCAGTTCCAAGAAGTGTCCATGATTTTTCAGAACCGTAACCCTTAACAACTGGAAGCAGTAAATCATTTAGAGCTTCCATATCTTTGGTGCGATCAGCGTCGCCTACCTTAATTGCAAGTTCGATTTCGTCTTGAATAGATGCGGCGTAAAGCACTAGCGCACGCATACCTTCGCTATATGACTTCTGCACCATCAGCGAACGGCGCACATCTGGGTGGCGAATAATTTCCACGCGCGGGCTAGCTTTATCGTTCATAACTTTCATGTCGCCACCCTGAATGCGTTGCTTTGCGTACAACAGTGCCTGTTGGTAACCAGCCGAAAGTGTGGCAATTGCTTTGGTTCCAACCATCATGCGCGCGAATTCAATAACTTTAAACATCTGCGCAATACCGTCGTGCACTTCACCTAGTAAGTAACCGACGGCTGGCTCTTTCTCACCTAGATTAACTTCGCAGGTGGCTGAAACGTTAAGGCCCATTTTATCTTCGAGCGATGTTACATAAACTCCATTGCGCTTACCGAGTTCACCAGTTTCTAAATCAAACATAAACTTTGGAATTAAGAATAATGAGAGCCCCTTTGTTCCTGGGCCACCACCTTCACGACGAGCAAGCACAAAGTGCATTACGTTGTCGTAGAAATCCGCGTCCCCTGAAGTGATGTAACGCTTGGTGCCAGTAATGTGCCAAGTTCCATCAGGTTGCTGAACAGCTTTCGTGCGACCGGCACCAACATCAGAACCAGCATCTGGTTCAGTGAGTTGCATAGTTGCACCCCAGTGCTTTTCAACCATGAACTTTGCCATTTTCTTCTGTGGTTCAGTTCCTAAAACATAAGCAACTTGTGCGAACGCATATCCTGAAGCATAAATATGAATTGCCGGGTTTGAACCTAGAACCATTTCAGCCATTGCCCAACGCACCGATGGTGGAACTTTCATTCCACCTAAATCAACTGGTGCATCAAGACGCCACCATTCGCCGTCAACGTAAGCCTTGTACGATTTTTTAAAACTTTCCGGCAGCGTTACATTTCCAGTTTCTTTATTTAGAATTGCACCAACGCGATCGCCTTCAACGAAAGATGCAGCTAGATCGTTTTCACAAAGACGTTTCATTTCTTCGAGCATTCCGATGGCGGTATTACGATCGACATCACCATATGGGGCAGTGCCCATAACTTTTTCTCTGCCTAGGAGGTCAAAGAGGCAGAATTCAATATCGCGCAGATTGGCTATGTAATGGCTCATGGGCAAATAATGCTACCCATCAGTAACTTAGGCAAGTGCACTCGCCAAGGTTTGCCAGACCTTAGCCTGAGTTAAACCTGCTGTTAATCAGAGTTAGAGATGGTGTTCTCATGCGAATAATCGTGGTCGGGGGTGGAATTATCGGCACCGCGCATGCCTATTTCGCCCTAAAAGCTGGCCACGAAGTAATTCATTTAGAACGAGATGCCGAGCCGCAAAGTGCCTCAGTTAGAAATTTTGGCCTAATTTGGGTTAGCGGCCGGCGCAGCGGTGATGAACTCACTGCAACAATCAGAGCTCGCGAATTATGGGGCGAGATTAGCTATGAGATTCCCGAGTTAATTTTTCGCCCTAACGGTTCACTTACTTTGGCGGCCTCAGAGGCTGAAGTAGATGTGATGAAAGCTTGCTTACTCAAAGAAGATGCCAGCGCTCGTGGTTGGACGCTATTAAGTAAAGAAGAAACAAGAAAGATCAACCCGGTACTAAAAGGAAATTTCATCGCATCGCTCTGGTGCCCGCTCGATGCAGCAGTTGAACCTGGTTCAGTATTGCATTCACTACGAGAAAAATTATTTGTAAATCCAAAATATAAATGGCGCAATCATCTAGATGTAACTGAAGTAAAACGCGATGATGGAAAAGTCGTTGCAATTTCTCGCAATGGTGAACTTTTCGAGGGCGACTACTTAATTCTCTGCCCCGGAGCCGATCACTCTTCATTATTCAAAGAGCAGTTTGATAGCGCGCCAATTCGACGAGTTTATTTGCAGATGATGAGTACCGAAGTATTTTCTGAGAAGTTAACTACTTCTATAGCCGATGGTGATTCAATGCGCTATTACCCAGGTTACGAAGTGCCTGAACTAGATAACTTGCCAGAGCAACACCCAGTTGCTCGTGAACACCATATGCAATTGCTCTTGGTGCAGCGAGCAGACGGCACGCTAACTATTGGTGATACTCACGCATATGACGAACCATTTGATTTCAAACTAGATGAGAAGCCTTATCAATATCTACACAATATAGCGAGTGGATTAATCGGTCATCAATTGCCACCGATTGCAAAACGCTGGTCGGGTGTTTATAGCCAACGTACCGATCAGGCAATCTGTGATCGTCGCCAAATCGCACCAAACATTATTTCTGTAACTGGCCCTGGTGGCCGCGGAAACACTTTGGCGCCTGCCATTGCTGAAGAAACCATAAAGGGGATAGCGTGAACTCATCAGCAATAAAGTTAGTCGCATTTGATGTCGCAGGTACAACTGTTAATGATGATGGCTTAGTTATCGCCGCATTCAAAGCTGCATTCGAGAAATCGCAACCTGAGTTGTGGCCAGAAAAAGGTGAGATCTGGACCCAATATGCGATAGACACAATGGGTCAGTCGAAAATTCATGTGTTCACTGAATTACTAGGTGATATTGAGCTAGCAAAGGCTGCAAATGTGGCGTTTGAAGAGGCCTATATGAATGAAGTTGCTGAGCAAGGAATCTCACCAATAACTGGCACTCTAGAAACTTTTGCAGCTTTAAAAGAGCGTGGAATCGCAATTGCGCTTAGCACTGGATTTAGTCGCTCAACTTTAGATCCAATGCTCTTTGAGTTGGGCTGGTTGGGTCTAATTGATGCATCGGTAACACCCGAGGAAGCCGGTCGTGGCCGACCACACCCAGACATGTTAAATTTTTTGGCAAATAAGTTAAATATTCAAACGCCTGAATCGGTCATGGTCGTCGGCGATACCGCAGCCGATATGCAATCTGGGGTTGCCTACGGTGCAGCTCAAGTAATTGGTGTATTAAGTGGTGCACACAAGGAAGCCGATCTACATGCAGCCGGTGCCACGTCAATTATTAACTCAGTCGCCGACCTCTCTTCACTTTTCTGACACTAAATCAACACCATTAGGTAATTCAGCATTCACGGACATTACTAGAAATGGTTACCTGTTTATTCCTCTCCGTTTCAAATCAAGGTAGATAGTCATCAAACCATCCTTAGGAAGGGATCCCACATATGCGCACAAAGCGTCTTGTAGCTGCAGCGACTGCTGTAGCACTGTCAGTTGGAATGTTTGCAATCGCAACTCCAGCAAAGGCAGCAGTAAATATCTGTAAAGCAAAGAATGTAAAAGAAGCTGGCGGCCTTGATGCACTTGTGAAGGCAGCTAAAAAAGAAGGAAAGCTTGCTCTAATCACGACACCTCGTGACTGGGCTAACTACGGTGCAATGTTTGATGCATACGAAAAAGCTTTCGGCGTAAAGATCACTGTTGATAATCCAGATGGATCATCACAGTACGAAATCGACACAATGAAGACTGCTCCTAAGCCAAAGCAACCAGATTCAATCGACATTGGACCTCTAGTTGTTGCACAGCTAACTCCGCCAGGAGGAACACCTTTGTCTTCTCCTTACCAAGTTATCAACTGGAATGACATTCCAAAGGCAGCCAAGGATCCAAGCGGACTTTGGTATGGAAACTACGGCGGAAAGCTCGCAATTGTTTACAACACAACTCTTCCATCAGTACCAACAAAGGCAGCAGACTTTGCAAAGCCTGAATACAAGGGCTTCGTTGGAATCACTGGTGACCCAACTTCTTCAAACCAAGCGTTCATGTCAGTTCTAGCTGCCAGCATCGGTAATGGCGGCGAAAAGAACCTTTCAGATGTAACTAAGGGACTTGCGCTATTCAAGTCTGTTAAGGCACAAGCACCACTAGTTAAAGTAAACGGAACCAACTTAGCTACAGGTACAGCAAAGCTTGGCTTCATGTGGGACTTCAACGCTCTTGGAATCGTTCCAGCGGCTAAGGCTGCCGGACTTGATCTCAAGTTCGCTTACCCAACAGATTTCGTTCTACAAGCCCCGCCATACATCAACGCGATCAATGCAAAGTCACCAAACTGCGCAAATGCACGTTTATGGCAAGAGTTTGTTTATTCACAGAACAAGGGAAAGACAGCTGCTGATCTAACTGCGGCAGACCTAAAGCTTTCTGGTTCTAAGTTATTCGCATTGATGCAAGGCGGACAGAACTACTTCCAGCAGTCCGGTGCAGATCCAATTATGTCTGCAGCCATGGAAAAGAAGAAGACACTAGTTCCATCACTCCTTGACTTCAAAGTTCCTGCAACAGCAAAGGTTGTTGGCCCAGCCACTATCTCTGATGTGCTAGCAGCACGTGAACAAGTAATTGCTTCATGGGCTAGCTTGTAAAAAGGAAATATGAGTTCAAATATAAAGATGGAAGGCGCTCCCCTAGAACGGAGCGCCTTCCGTTTTTTTAAATTCAAATCCGTTTTACCCGCTTTACCATTCCTGATTATTTTTTCATTTTTCTTTATTTATCCAATCTCAAAACTGATTTATGTATCTTTCATGTCAAATGAGAACAATTTCACGTTTGGAAATTATCAAACTGCTTTTACTGAGCCATATAGCACTGGCTTCATAAACAGCATAAAGATTGCGTTCTTCTCAGCCTTAATCACGGCATTTCCAGGTGCAATCGCGGCATATTTCATTGAAACTCGCGGTCCGTCAAAAGTAAGACGGTCGCTGGCAATGATGGGGGGCGTGCTCGCAAACACAGGTGGCGTGCCACTGGCCTTTATGTTTACAGCAGCTATTGGAATGCAGGGAACTTTAACTAAAGTTTTGAAATATTTTGGTTTCGATATTTACGCCGGCACCTTCTCTCTCGGCACCTTTACTGGAATTCTGATTGTTTATTTATATTTCCAATTACCTTTAATGATTATCGTCTTTTCACCAGCTATTACATCCCTGCGTCGCGAATGGGTCGAAGCTGCTCGTAATTTGGGTGCCAGCCAACTTAATTACTGGCTGCGAGTTGGTTTACCTTTGCTATTCCCCAGCTTCATCGCTTCATTCTTATTGCTGTTTGCTAGTGGTTTTTCAGCTTATGCAACCGCCAATGCATTGACCGTAGGAAATGTGCCATTAACGCCACTGCAGATCGGTGGTTTATTAGATGGCAATGTTTCAGCCGCACAATTGAATTTAGGTAAATCACTCAGCGTGGTCATGATTCTGATTTCAGCGATCGCAGTGATTCCATATTTGATTATTCAGCGCAAGGCCGCAAGGTGGCAACGATGAAAAAGAGATTAGATCTACCACTTTTGACTACTCTGGGCGCTCTCTCATTCTTTGTATTTGTGCCAATGCTTTCGGCGTTTGAATATTCAATCCGAACACCACTGGAAGGCGGATACGGACTGACCCATTACAAATGGGCGGTAGATAATGAGGATTTCTTCCACTACATACTGCGTTCGGGTTGGCTATCTGCACTAACCGTGTTGATTACCTTAATTATTCTGGTACCAACGGTCACCTGGTTGCATTTAAGTGATTCGAAGCTTAGGCCGTTAATTGATGCACTTTCGTTACTGCCATTAGTAATTCCGGTAGTGGCTTTTGCAGTGGGTGCTCAAATTAGTTTTCCGGAATTTGTGCAAAACACTGTTCTCGAATTGCCATTCCTCTATTTTGTTTTGGCTCTGCCTTATGCATACCGCGCTTTAGATATTGGGCTCAATTCGATCCCACTAAAGACTATTACTGAGGCGGCTCGCAGTACTGGAGCTAGCTGGGTACGCACAATAATCTCGGTGATCATTCCGGTGATTAGAGGCGCAGTCATGGCTACGGTTGCTTTGACATTCGCGCTATCAATAGGCGAGTACACGTTAACAGTATTGCTGCACTGGGACACCTTCCCAACCTGGGTTACTTATGTTGCCCAAGAGAATATTTTGGGTGCAATTGCAATTTCAATGATGTCACTCGTAATTCCATTTGTTTTGTTAACTTCAATAACACTTTTAACACCAGATCGATCAGCACAGAGGAGAAAATAATGACTAGCAAAGATCTCACTCTCACAAATGTGAGCCGCAGATTTGGAACTGTCACCGCGTTAGATAACTTCAATCTGCATGTGGGTGTAGGCGAACTAGTGGCTTTGCTCGGTCCATCTGGATGTGGCAAAACAACCGCGCTTCGAATTATCGCTGGCCTAGAGAGTTTGGATTCTGGGAAAGTAGCCGTTGGCGAAAAGGATATTTCTAAAGTTCCAGCACATAAGCGCAACATGGGAATGGTTTTCCAGGCTTATTCACTCTTTCCTAACTTAACAGTTGAAGAGAATGTTGCCTTTGGACTTCAAATGCGAAAAGTGGCAAAGCATTCAAGGCTAAAAAGATCGCAAGAATTGTTAGAGCTAGTTGGTCTGCCATCGCATGCGAAGAGATTTACTCATCAATTATCAGGCGGACAACAGCAACGAGTGGCTTTGGCGCGCGCACTAGCTTTTTCCCCTGAAATTCTGTTATTAGATGAACCTTTATCAGCCCTGGATGCTCAAGTACGCGTGAATCTACGCGAGGAGATCAGACGCTTACAAATTTCACTGGGAACCACAACTGTTTTTGTTACTCACGACCAAGAAGAAGCAATGTCGATCTCTGACCGAGTTGGCGTCATGAGTAATGGAGTTCTTGAGCAGATTGATACGCCAGATGTTCTGTATAACGAACCAGCTACAGCTTTTGTGGCTAACTTTGTTGGAGTCATGAATAGAATCCCGGCCAACCTAGCTGACGGTAAAGTGAATATTTTTGGTAAGAATTTAGTGGCTTCGAAAAAGGGTAGCGAGACAGGCAAGATCGTTGCACTGCTTCGACCAGAGACAATCTTGGTTAAAAAAAGTGAAAACCAAGGTAATGCCAAAGTTTTAACCAGATCATTTCTAGGTGCGTCATCTGCAATCATTTGCCAAACTCATGAAGGCACAATTGTGCAATCCTTGATGGCAAGCCTAAACACAGGAGAATTTCAGCCAGGAACGTCAGTAGATCTAGAAGTAACCGTCAATGAAGTAATGGTCGCTAATGGCTAGCACTGCCGCCAGCCGCATAGTTCGTTCAAAATCTTCAGCTGAGTCCAATTGGAATGATTTAGTTATTGATAAAGGTGAGCCGGTAATTGGTGAAGAGCCAATCAATGCCAAAGTTATTTGCGCATTCATTCACCTCAGTGATATTCATATCTGTGACGCCGCCTCACCTGCGCGGCTAGAATTTTTAGATCGAATTGCAGATCCAGATAATCCCTTATCTGCACTAGTGCCATATATCGGCACCTACCGAGCACAAGAATTTCTTACCACTCAAGTATTTGAAGCAATGGTTGAGTCGGCAAATAGAATTCAAAGTGCACCGTTAACTGGAGCACCAATCGATGCTGTCGTAATTACTGGAGACGTAACAGATAACGCACAATCTAATGAATTAGCTTGGTATAAAACTATTCTTGATGGTGGTTTAGTCGAACCAAAAAGTGGTGACCCAGATCGTTCTGAAGCATCACATTCATCAAATGCCGATCTATACGATATTCATTATTACCATCCCGATGGACCACCAACTGGAATGCTGGCAGATCGACCACATACGCTGCATGATTTCCCACACTTTAAAGGTGTCCTAGCGGCTTCAGAGAAACCTTTTTATGCCCGCGGCTTAAAACACAAATGGCTTGCCGTACACGGAAATCATGATGCGCTGCTGCAAGGAACTGCTGCGCCAACCGAAGTGCTAAATGATTTGGCGATCGGACCAAACAAGTTAGCGAGGCTAAGTGAGTCAGCGGATCTATCAACTTTATTTGCTGGATTTGGCGAAGTTGGACCAGCGCTATATCCAGGCCTAGATCAGCTTGAGACAAATGAAATAACTGCTGACACAAAACGTGCACTAGTCAAAATGGAGAACTGGGTTGATATCCATACCAATTGCGGTCATGATCACGGCTTAGAAAAACATACTCCAGATACCGCACATTGGTACCGTGACATTAATTCACAAGTTCGCTTAATTGCGCTAGATACCGTAAATCGTTATGGCGGCTGGCAAGGTTGCATTCATCGTGAACAATTTGAGTGGTTACGTGAGTTATTAGAGGCTTCAAGAGATAAGTATGTAATTTTGTCATCGCACCACCCACTAGATTGTTTGTTTAATGGATATGTCCCAGAGGGCGAGCAAGCGCCTGCACTTGAGGCAGAAGTAAAATCACTACTCGCAGAAAACCCTAATGTAATTCTTTGGTTTGCTGGACACGTTCATGATCACAAAATTACTCAACACAAAGATGATGCTGGTTTGCCATTATTTTGGGAGATAAGAACCGGTTCACATATTGATTGGCCACAACAATCGCGAATAATTGAAGTTGTGAAAACATCAAATAATAAGATCGCAATTGGCACAGTCGTTTTTGATCATGCGGGTCCAGTTGAATTTCATGGCCTGACTGATGAACTTGAAGACCCAATCGCACTTGCAGGTCTTTCCAGGCTGTTAGCCGCCAATGATTGGCAGCGCCAGAATCCAGGGCCATTTAACTTAGAAGTTGCAGCTGGTGAGGCAAAAGATCGAAATATCTGGCTCTGGGCCAACGATCCACTAAATTAATTGAAAATAGTTATAGGCTCACGCTCATGCTATTAAGTGATCGCGATATTCGAGCTGAAATTACTGCTGGCCGGGTTGCCGTTGAACCATTTACCGAATCAATGGTTCAGCCTTCCAGTGTTGATGTTCGGCTAGATCGATTTTTCCGGGTCTTTGAAAATCACAAGTATTCGGTGATCGATCCATCGATCGAACAGTCAGAGCTAACCCGCGAAGTCGTCGTTGAACCAAACGAGCACTTTATCTTGCACCCAGGTGAATTCGTGCTGGCTTCAACTTACGAAGTTATCACTTTGCCCGATGATATTGCCGGCCGCCTTGAAGGAAAATCATCCCTGGGTCGCCTTGGCTTACTAACTCACTCAACTGCTGGCTTTATTGACCCAGGTTTTTCAGGCCACATCACGCTCGAGCTTTCAAATGTGGCGAATTTGCCAGTCAAGCTATTTCCTGGAATGAAGATCGGGCAACTTTGTCTAATCAAACTCTCATCTCCGGCTGAGCATCCTTACGGTTCTGCCGTTTATGCTTCTAGATACCAAGGACAGCGCGGACCTACCGCAAGCCGTTCTTGGATAAATTTTCACCAAACCATAATTCAGTAATTAAGGAGTCAGAATGAAGACAACTCTTATTGTCGGCGGAATTGCTGTGCTACTGATTATTTTCTTTGTCGCACAATACAACCGACTAATTAGATTAAACGTCGCAGTCGATGAAGCTTTTGCACAGATTGAAGTGCAACTAAAGCGTCGCGCTGACTTGATTCCGAATTTAGTTGAAACCGTAAAAGGCTATGCCGC
>RFRA01000250.1 GCA_009924725.1 Actinomycetota bacterium | reverse complement strand
GTTGTATTCGCAAGGATATGTCGGTACTGGCATGCCTTTACTGCCTGCCCACCATTCTGCTTGATAATGACTAACCAGCATTGGCTGGTAGCCACGACCGCTATGCACAACATTTAGATCAGCAAGTTCGGGCATAGCTAGATGACCGCCGGCCAATCCATTAATCACCACAGTACGTTCCGGATCAATAGCATGGATCTCACTTGTGATCCGACGTATGACTCTTTGATGAATATCTCGAGTGAAGCCACGCTGTCCAATATCTGGCGGCTCGTTTACAAGGTCAAAACTTAAAAGATCGAGATGTTTTCCTTTGTATCGTTCAGCAGCGGTTTTCCAGAGGAAGGAAAAACTATCTTCGGCAATTTCATCCACCCAGAGATTGGTGGCCTCATCTTCCCAACCATTGATGCAGTAGCCAGGTGCTCTATGCAGATTGATTGAGATATGAATTCCGCGAGAGACGGATTCGTGAATGTAGGAATCAAGTAATTTCATAAAATCATCATTAATTGGCGCACCGATTTGGTCAATCCAAAAGCGATAATCCATCGGAAGTCGTAAGAATCGGAATTCATATTTAGCCATGAAATCGAGCATGCGCTTATCGGCCGGAAGTGCTGCCGGCATATGTGTTGTCGTGTAGGCCCACTGAGCATTAAAGCCATAACCAAGGTTCTGATCAGCTGTGATCAATTGCTCTCTCCAATTAGTTTATTTAGCCATTTAGCTTGTAATAGTTGGTGCTGCACACTGCCGCCTTCATGTGTGTTGTAAGCCCAGGTCTTTACCGTGGTAGGACCAGAATAATTATTGATCATCGCAAAAATTGTTTCAGGCGGACAGATTGGGTCGTGCAAACCAACCGAAATAAGTGCGGGGGCTTTTGCCATGGTTACGAGGTTCATGCAATCAAAATAGGAAAGCGTTTCGAATACTTTTTCAACTTCTAATCGATGGGTTTTGCAATATTGCACGATCTCTTGATATGGGAATGAATCAGTAATGTTTACGGCATGTTCAAAGTGACATAGAAAAGGAACATCAGCCATGGTTGCGTATACCTGATGTGATAGCGAAGTGGCAGCGAGAGCAATGCCGCCACCTTGACTGCCACCAGCAGTGATCAAACGCGCTGGATTCACACCGGGAAGTTTTGAGGCGGCTCGAACAAATGCAACAGCGTCGGCGAATACTCGACGATAGTAATAATCATCCCGATTAAGAATGCCGGCAGTCATAAAGCCTGGCGTTTGCGATGGACGTGGATAGTTGCCATCAGGAGTATCTCCAACTCGCCACCCTGATGCACCTTGTCCGCGCGTATCCATCACCAAGATTGCATATCCAGCACTTGGCCAAAAGAGCCATTCATTTAGCAGTCCGCGTCCGCCACCATAACCGTCATACATGATGATGCAAGGCAAATCAGTCTGTACG
>RFRA01000249.1 GCA_009924725.1 Actinomycetota bacterium | reverse complement strand
TATGTGCCATCTCGTGATGAATAGTAGAAGCGCGGCTTAAGTAATTGCGCTCAGTTACCTTGCTGCGGAAAATTAATACATCTTCGTGGAAAGTTACGCAGCCAACGTTTTCCATTGCACCCCAGTTGTATTCAGCAACTGCGATTTGGTCGTACTTACCGAATGGATAAGCCAGACCGAAAGTCTTTTCGAAGTAAGCAAAACCTTGCTTGGTAACTTCGAAGATATTTTCCGCATCTACATGCTTAAAGAATGACTTACGAGCATAGATGCCAAGCGGAATGTTCTTCTCACCTTTATATTCATCATGCACGCTCTGGTAAGCACCGGCGACAATCGCAGTTACATAAGTTGCAATAACTTGGGACTCTGCGAATTGAATGAACTTCTTGTCACCATCAAGATCCTTCGATGCTTCAACGCCGTAGTTAGAGATAACTTCCCAATGCGCGGGGACAATAGTGCTAATTTTGAAAGATGCTTTCTGATCTGGTTGATCAAAGCAGGCATACATACGACGAGCATCACCAGTTTCGAATTGGGTATATAGGTAGACCTCATCATCAGCTGGGTCAACGAAACGGTGTAAGCCTTCGCCAGAGTTTGAATAAACCCCATCGTGTTCGATCTCAAGAACGTTATCTGCAGCAATCGCTGGCAAGAAAACAGTCTCTCCATCGAACTTTGGATCAAACTCAACGCCATTTAGTTTGGCGGAGTAAACCTTCGAGCCAACGCAGTCAATGAAAGTTGTCGCGCCAGGCTTTAGACCTGCGAACTTAACTATGGTCTTAACTCGAAAATTCTCGGCCCCAGTAGTTAGGTCTAGATCGATCGCGTAACTTGCAACCTTCAAGATGGCTGAACGTTCAGCGGCTTCAATTTGGGTGATATTCGTACCTGGCACGAGGACTCCTTATTAATAGCCAAAGCTGATACTTCGGCTCCCGATTGGGGTTCGCAATCTAAGCATGAAAGAGTGCTCTAGTGGAAAGCAGAGCAGTCAGGTCGTACAAATTGCGCGGGCGCCGGATTACCGAGGGCCAGCAAGAGGCTTGGGATCGCCTATGGCCGGTTTTCGGCATCGAGTTCTCTGATCAGAAAATTAACATGGCAGAACTATTCCCAGATTCAATGCGAATCATTATGGAAATTGGTTTCGGAATGGGTGAGGCCACAGCTCAGATTGCCGCAGCAGATCCCACAACTGGTTACTTAGCAGTTGAAGTTCATCGCCCCGGCATCGGCAAATTACTTTTGCGAATTGAAGAAGGCGGACTTAAGAATCTTCGCACCATCGAAGGCGATGCCTTTGAAGTCTTTGAACAGATGATTGTTGATTCATCTCTTGATGGCGTGCACTTGTTTTTTCCGGACCCTTGGCCAAAGGCTCGACATTTCAAGCGTCGCATTGTGAACCAAGAATTTATTGCAGCGGTTGCGGCTAAGTTAAAACC
>RFRA01000248.1 GCA_009924725.1 Actinomycetota bacterium | reverse complement strand
CTTAAGTCTCTATTAACAAGTACCTCAGTTACAAATCACCAGCATTCACCTGACTTTAAAGTTAGGGGTGTAATCGAAGGCTTCTACGGAACTCCGTGGAGTCACGAACAAAGATTGCGCGGGCTAGCTCACTTCTCTGACTTTGGTTTCAATCGATACTTACTAGCACCTAAAGATGATCCATGGCACCGATACGACTGGCGCTCACCGCTCAGCGCAGACTTTTTAGGTCGAGTTTCAGAGTTGATGGCCGAAGCTAGCAAAAACGCAGTCACCGTTGCAGTTGCTATCTCCCCCGGATTGACCGTTGAATACTGCGATTCGCGTGATGTCGAGGCGATTATGGTGCGCTTTAGACAGTTGCACAGTATCGGGGTTCGTGAATTTGGCCTATTCCTCGACGATATTCCAGCCCGTCTGCAAAGTGAGAACGATGTCGAGAAATTTGATTCAATCATGCAGGCTCACAGTTACTACTGCAACGCAGTCTGGGCTGAAGTAAAGAAACTTGATGCGGCAAATACTTTAGCAATCTGCCCAATGCAGTATCACGGTAAAGCTACTGAGGAATACATAACCGAGTTTGGCCAGGCACTTGATCCTGCGTTGGCCCTGATCTGGACCGGACGCGAAATTTGTTCTGAATATCTTGATGTCTCAGATGCCAAAGTCTTTAAAGCAAATACCAACCATGTTCCGTTGTACTGGGATAACTACCCAGTAAACGATGTGGCCATGCTGCACGAATTACATGTTGGTCCGATTGAAGGACGTGAAAAAGGTTTAGAAAACCATTCCCTTGGCTACTTTGCCAATCCCATGGATCGATTTGAACTCTCACTAATTTCACTAAGCACTATCGGTGATTATTTGTGGGATACGCAGGGGTATGACGCCCAAGCAGCTTGGGAGTATTCACTTACTTTGTTAATGGAAAATTCTGACGATCGCGCTGCATTTCGAAATCTATTGCGGGCGTGTTTTGAATCTTGCTTGCGAGTAAATCCGGCCCCAGATTTTGGTGCGATGCTAGAGGCAGCTTCGTTTATGTGGAAAACCGGTAAACCAACTCAAGCTGGAAAACTAGTTGCAGACCACGCGAATCAGATGATCAGTGATGTGGCAACCATCAAATCAGCAACATTTTCAAAGCCACAATGGCGCGAAGAATCCTTAAAATGGCTGACCAAATATGAAGCGGTTGGAACGGCATTTCTCGAAGTTGCCCAGATTTTAAGTAGCTGTGGCGTCTCTGCAAATTCAAATCTAAAAGGATCAGCAGGTGACTTAACCAAGATCAGTTCGATTCGGGCAACTCTTAATTCAGATCCAACTCGCATCTTTGGAAATGGTCTAGATATGACGCTGGCTGAGTTAGCTGATGAAATCCGCTGGTCACTTACTGCTTAGCGCTGCTTTCCAATCATCATTGACGTACTGCCACTGACCTTCAATCATGGT
>RFRA01000247.1 GCA_009924725.1 Actinomycetota bacterium | reverse complement strand
ACCGAACATGGCCGCTTCTAATGGATCAATCACAAATGCTCGGTCAACCAAGAGATTCTCAACTAACCCTATTTCACCTGGCCTCGGAGTTTGCAAGGTCGGTAAGTTCGACCGTTGACGTTTTGCCGTTAGTACCAGTTACCGCGAGCCACCTCTGCCCTGGTGCTACCTGTTGCTTAATTTCCCAGGCCAGATCAATTTCATTTAGTAATGGAATCTCGCGATTTCGAAGATCGGCAATAACTGGATGGCTAGGGCGCCAGCCTGGTGAAACGACCGCGGCTGCCCAGTTGGTACTAGAAATATCTTGAAGCGTCACTCGCTGAAAATCAAACTCACTACTCTCGCTCTCGTCATAAACAGAAACCTCAGCACCCATTTTGCTTAAAACTTGAGCGACCGATCGACCAGTAACTCCGCCTCCGAGTACCAACATTTGTGCATGGGCAATAGCTACGCCGCCGAGCGTAGTTACTTGCGACAATGGAACTAGCGGAGTAGTGGACATCTCTTAGCCTTTAAGGCTTAGCCATTGAGCGTAGAAAAGACCTAAACCAAGAGCTACGCATAGCCCGGAAATGATCCAGAAGCGAAGCACAATAGTTACTTCGCCCCAACCTTTTAATTCAAAGTGATGATGTAGCGGAGCCATTCTAAAAATTCTTTTTCCACCAGTTGCTTTAAAATAAAGTGTTTGGATAATGACTGACATTGTGATGATTACAAAAAGTCCACCGAGTGGAATCAATAAAAGTTGAACTCTTAAAGTGCTAGCTAGTCCTGCTAAAGCACCGCCGAGTGCTAATGATCCGGTATCACCCATGAATATTTTTGCTGGCGAAGCATTCCACCACAGAAAACCAGTGCACGCGCCAGCAAGAGCGGCAGCTAATACGGCTAAGTCCAATGGGTCTCGCACGGAATAGCAACCACTAGCTAAATCAGAAGTCATGGCTACGTCAATAGCAATCGAACAGCCTTGGCCAAACTCCCAAATTCCAATCAAAATAAAAGCTAAAAATGTCATCACTGATGCGCCAGTTGCTAAGCCATCGAGCCCATCAGTTAAATTAACCCCATTACTAGTAGCCGTTACCATTAATGCAATCCAGATAACTACGGCAACTGCGCCAAGCACAATACTGGTATCTCGAACTACCGATAAATTTAGGGAGATTGGCGTGAGACCTTCATTATCGGCAAATTTAATTCCAAAATATCCAAAAGTCGCTGCAACTACCACTTGCCCAACAATTTTGTATCTTCCCTTTAAACCCGAAGATTTTTCTCGAGAAACTTTTAGCCAGTCATCCAAGAAACCGATACACCCAAGACCAATGACAAGTGCAATGACTAAGAGAGCTGAGGCGGTCATTGCTGTTTGGGTCAGGCCATGACTTGCTAAATAACCAGCGATAGCTGCGAAAATGATTATCAAGCCACCCATAGTTGGAGTGCCACGCTT
>RFRA01000246.1 GCA_009924725.1 Actinomycetota bacterium | reverse complement strand
CACACCACCAAATGTGATCGAGATGGATGCCGACACCTGGTTAGCGCTGGCAAACGGTGAAACTAATTGGGCAGCTGCCATACAGACCGGCAAAATCAACGCATCGGGTGCTCGCGCCGATCTTTCGGAGTACTTGCCGCTAGCGACAAATAGGATCACACCATGAACTCGCTAACCGTTCTGGTGCCGATCTATAACGAGTCTCGCACACTGACCGAGCTGGTTAGCCAAATAGATTCGATGCTTAGCGGCGTTATCGCTGAATGCATCTTCATTAACGATGGCAGTAACGATAACAGTGGTGAAGTACTGGCGGCTGCGCTTACCCAAGTTTCCTTCAAGCACCAAACGCTGACTCAATCAAATGGTGGCAAGTCAAGTGCCATTAAAGCCGGTGCCAAGTTAGTTCAGTCATCACACGTCATTATTCTCGATGCTGATTTAGAGCTCGATACCCACGATGTGGTTGAGCTTTGGAAAGTTGTGCAAGACGGCAAAGCTGAAGTGGTCTTTGGTTATCGTCACTTCTTGGCTCAGTCGGCATTTACTTATCGCTATGCCAAAGGCAATCTTGTTATCTCAAATCTTTACGGTCTGCTTTTCAATGAAGTAGTAACTGACATTATGTGTGGTTATAAATTAGTCCCAACTAAGGTTCTGCAGGATTTGCCGTATAAGTTTAAAAAGTTTGCGATAGAGATTGAAATTCCAATCTATCTTTGGAAGCAACGCATCAGGCCACATGAAGTAAAAGTGGGATATTCACCTCGCTCGCGCCTAGATGGCAAAATGATTTCAGCCAAGGATGCAGTCTCAATTATTTTTACGCTGATTACTCACCGAGCACTGAAAGCGAGACGATAATGCGCAATGCTCTAATTCGTAACTCAGTAGTCGCAGTTATTTGGTGGGTTATTTTCTTTCCGGGCTTCTATTCATCGGACTCTTTCGCCGCTATAAATATGGCCAAATCTGGCGACCTAGTGAATTCATATACAGCTTCATGGGCGATCTATGTGCGGGTATTTTCACTCTTTGGACATTTCATCGGACTTCTAACACTGATTAACACTTTGATCTTGGTTTATGCAGTTACTAGATTCTCATACGCACTTCTCTCCAAGAAGACGGCAGCGATTTCTTCCTTAGTTTTGACCATGACTCCACTAGTGGCCGGCATGGGAATCACGCTGTGGCACGACATCTTGATGACCGCGGGACTATTGCTTTTGGCTGCTTTTTTCACCATATATCGCCAAGGTGATAACTACTCAAAGAATGATTTCTACTCACTTTTAGTGCCCAGCGCAGTTCTACTGTCCTTTAGACCAAACGGCCTACCAACATTTTTAGTATTTGCAGTTCTCTTGCTGATTTTCTCTTATCGCAAATCACTCATTCGCCCATTGGCTTTGGTGCTAGCAATAACCGCAGGTACCACGATCTTTAATTCTTTAGTTGTTGTGGGAG
>RFRA01000245.1 GCA_009924725.1 Actinomycetota bacterium | reverse complement strand
ACTTCAATTGCTTTTGCCTGGCCGAGATTATTTGCAATACAGTAACGAGTGGTATCGATTAATTACTGTCGCATTAACTCACGGTGGATTAATGCATCTTGGATTTAACATGTATTCGCTTTACATACTTGGCACTCCAATTGAAAACGCTTATGGCAGAAATAAATTCTTAATTATTTTCACCGTCTCACAGATAGCGATAATCATTGGCTTGAACTTCGCACTCGGATTTACTCTGGGCGGAGTCGACTGGCGGGCGCACCTGGGTGGGTTACTTGGAGGGGCGTTAGCTGCCCAATTGATACTGGTTCGCCACCGCTGATTTCTGGCTGAATTTCCGACCTAATTACATGGCTGTAATTCTCCACATCTGTGGAGACACTTGTGGATAACTGGCTAAAAAATAGAATTTAGCGCGCTAGTACTTTTTAACGCCACTTGGTGGCTAGCGAGAAGCCAAAAGCGATAAATGAGAAGCCAACCAACATATTCCAGGCGCCAATATTAGGAATCGGGTACCGGGTCTGGCTTACATAAAAAGTCACAATCCAGAAAAGTCCAACCAAGAATGCGCCAACCATGGTTGGAGCTAGCCATTTTGGGCTCTCAAGCGGGCCGTGTGGAGCGTGGTCAACAACTTCTTGAACATGAGCATGCTGCTCTTGAACTTTCTTACGCAATTTGGACTTAGGCATGTCGCCAAGGGTAACAGGGCAGGGAAAAATATCAACCGCGTCAACCCTGCGAGTAAGCCAGAATTACCCCATGAGCAGCCAACCCACCAAGATTCTTGTCGTAGATAACTACGACTCTTTTGTTTTTAACTTGGTGCAGTACCTAGGGCAACTAGGCGCCGAAACCACAGTTGTTAGAAATGATGAAATTTCAGTTGAGGCAGTTCTTGATTATGACGGCGTATTAATTTCGCCCGGACCTGGAACTCCAGAGGCAGCCGGCATAAGTATTCCAATGATCAAATTCTGCGCCGAGAAAAAAATTCCGTTATTCGGAGTTTGCCTAGGACACCAAGCAATTGGCGTTGCATTCGGAGCGACTGTTTCGCGGGCACCTGAATTAATGCACGGTAAGACTTCAGAAATTATTCATAACCGTGAAGGTGTGTTTGCGAACTTACCATCACCGTTTACTGCAACTCGTTATCACTCATTAGCAATTGAACGCGCCACCGTGCCAGCTGAATTACAAATTACTGGGCAAACCGAAGGTGGCATCGTGATGTCTGTACGACATAAGTCGCTACCAATCGAAGGTGTGCAGTTCCACCCAGAATCAGTTTTAACTGAACATGGTCATGCGATGTTAGCTAACTGGTTAACTGAATGTGGCGACGAAAACGCGCAAAGCAAAGCCGTTGGCTTATCACCAGTAATCGGCACTCGCAGCTAAGGCGCTTTATTAATTGTAATAGTTACTGATTCACCAATAGTACGAGTTGCGCCAGCTTCAGGGAATTGA
>RFRA01000244.1 GCA_009924725.1 Actinomycetota bacterium | reverse complement strand
TCTTCGCAACCAACACAGTATGGGCCTTCGTATTTACCCGCGTAAATATGGTCAGCATCTTTTAAACTTTGTAAAAACTTCTGTACTCGCTCGGTGTGACGTGGTTCGGTAGTACGAATAAAGTCATCGTTAGCGATATTTAGTGCTGCCCAGTTAGGTTTCCAAGCATCTGCAACCAAGCGATCACACCAATCTTGTGGTGCAACGTTGTTCTGATCAGCAGTGCGCATAACTTTCTGGCCGTGCTCGTCAGTACCAGTTAAGAACCAGACTGATTCACCACGTTGCCGATGCCAGCGAGTTAAAACATCGCCCGCAACTGTTGTGTATGCGTGGCCAATATGTGGCGCATCGTTAACATAGTAAATCGGCGTGGTTAAGTAGAAAGACTTCTTAACTGCGCTCATTGGGACATCTTATTGGCATCAACGACTGCGGCATAAACGATTTTCTTAGCAATCTTGAATTCCTCGGCCACGGTAGCAATTGCGCCTTTACGGTCCATGCCCGCCCCTTCAAATTCACGAACTCGAGCCACCATATCTGCTGAGGTTGCAGCTGCGTCGCCAACTGGTGCGCCAGCAATCACTAAAGTAATTTCACCTAAAACTTCATGGCTGACAGACCAGTTGTGCAGTTCTGTAAGTGTGCCCCGGATAGTTTCTTCATAACGCTTTGTCATTTCGCGACAGATCGCACCTTGACGATCGCCGCCAATTGCACTTACCGCATCTGCCAATGACTCGGCTAGCCGATGTGGAGCTTCAAATAAAACAATGGTGCGCTCTTCGAACCGCAGCGATTCATAGAATTTTTGTCGCGCCCCACTAGCTCGCGGCGCAAAGCCATCAAAAGTAAATCGATCGGTTGGTAATCCAGCTAGTGCGATAGCCATTGTTACCGCACTTGGTCCGGGCAGAACGCTTACTTCGATATTGGCTGCAATCGCATCGCGCATCAATCGAAAACCAGGATCACTAATTGTCGGCATGCCCGCATCAGAAACCACAACAATTTTTGAACCAGACTTAAGTAGCTCTAAAACTTCTTGGGTTCGAGCATCTTCATTTCCTTCAAAGAATGACAGGACTCGAGCGGTAAAGCTCACGCCTAAATCAGCAGCTAAGCGATGGAACCGACGAGAATCTTCGGCGGCAATTACATCAGCATCGGTGAGCGCAGCAATTAAGCGCGCGCTCGCATCACCTGGGTTGCCAAGTGGGGTTGCTGCCAAAATTAAGCTCACGCGCATACGCTACCGTCATGAAGCAGTTCGCCAGATCAGCAATAGCGCCATATGCAATCTATTTGATCTCGCTGATCGCATTTGCCATGCGCCTCTTCCATTTAGGTCAGCCAAAAGGCTTTATTTTCGATGAGCTCTACTATGTAAATGGGGCGCAAGATTATTTGAAGTATGGCGTTGAAGTCGATGGCCTTAAGCCCGAATTCATTGTCCATCCCCCAGTCGGTAAATG
>RFRA01000243.1 GCA_009924725.1 Actinomycetota bacterium | reverse complement strand
ACCCATCATGGTCAAACAAAAACCAAGACTTAATGCAGCACCAAATGCTAGTGCGACCGGCTTCAAGGGAAAACCTTGTGAAATTTCAGGGCCACTTGCGCAGAAAGCACCAGCAATAGCGATCACAACACCAATCCAGTGACCACGAGAAAGTTGTTCACCGCCGATTAATGCAACCATAACTGGCACAACAGCGCCCAGTGAACTAATTGGGGAAACCACACCCATTCGGCCAGTGCTCAATCCGACATAAAGACAGATTAAACCTATGTATCCAAGTAGCCCGGCGAAAACACCTGGCCAGAAAAAGCCTGAGAAAAATCCATCATCGCCAAATGCAACCGCGCCACTTTCACTGGTTGCAAAAATCAAGAGAATTCCAAAAGCTAAACCGATCAGTTGGGTAATTCCTAAAACCGCGAAAGCTTGATATTTCTTGCTCATTCGCCCGGCTTGAAAATCAGCGCTACCCCAAAGGGCACTGGAAAGGAGAGCTAATGCGAAAGCCATTTGCGTAGGTTACCGCCCTGCCTCCCCTAAATCTCCTTCCTTCATCTTTAGACTTAAGCAGTGAATGCTGCAGACTTTGATCGATTAATTGACCGACTTAGAACTGTAGAAACTCGATCTGAAATTATTCTCGAAGAGGTCCCAGCCCCGCAGAAATTAGCTAAATATTCCTTTGCCTTTTCGGCCGATGTCAGCAATGGCTTAACTGGTGATGCTGAAGATGGCGTTGGTTCCGGCCGTTTTGTATTGCTACACGAGCCAGGTGGCCAAGAAACTTGGGAATCTGATTTTCGTTGCGTGACTTTCATGAATGCCGATGTTGAAGCCGATATGCACGAGGATCCCATGCTGGCTGAAGTCGGCTGGTCTTGGTTCTTGGATTCACTTGCCGATGCTGGCTGTGAATACAGCGCGCCGAGTGGCACAGTAACTCGTGTAACTAGCGCTTCATTCGGAAAGTTAACCGCTCGCAGCAATGAAGCTGAAATTGAAATTCGTGCGTCTTGGTCACCAATTATCAAATCTGCCGATGAATTGTTTAGCCACGTGACTGCTTGGTGCAATCTGCTTGCTACGGTGGCTGGTCTGCCACCAATTCCAGATGGGGTTTCAGTAATTTCCCCATCACGTAAACGACGCACAAGTTAATTAATCTTGATGACCGAAGAAGAGGCAAGAACAGCCACGCCATTACTAGTACCCGCTGCCGGCACACCTCCGGTTATTGCTGATGAAGCTGCCTTTCGAGTCGCGCTAACAGAGTTAGCAAAAGGTGCCGGACCGTTTGCCGTAGATGCCGAAAGAGCTTCTGGATATAAATACAGTGCACGTGCCTACTTAATCCAAATTAAACGTAACGGTGGTGGGTTGCATTTAATTGATCCAATTCCATTTGGCCCTGGTCATCAATTGTTTATCGAGTTAAATGAACTATTAAATACCGATGAAGTTATTCTGCACGCCAGCACCCAAGATTTGCC
>RFRA01000242.1 GCA_009924725.1 Actinomycetota bacterium | reverse complement strand
TTGTAGGTTTGCGCCGGGTCTGATGGAAAGTCCACACAGGCTTCGGAGGGGTTACGGATTGTCAGATAGGGAGAGGACATTTTGTTGTACGGTCTCCGTTGGGTTGGCTGATTCAATTTTGGAGTGGTTGTGGGCTTCGCTTTAGCCTGAGCTAAAGCTCAGTGCACTTCGTGAACTTCGCTAAAGCTCAGTGTAGTTTGATACCACCTTGGAACGCTTCTTATTCCGGCGCGTATTGCTGTAGGCTGAATTGCTATTCTCGTTGGAATTATTTTCAGAGTTGTAATTTCTTCGGCGCTTCTTGTTTGTCATTCTGTTATTCTTTACAGCGCGAGTCACACGCTCATAGGAACGGTCATTGGCGTTTGTGCTACTAGAATTGTCATTGCTGGAATTCATCCGCATCTTAGACATATTCAAATTCAAAGACGAGTCTTCTTCCGGAGGAACAGTTGTTGTGGCCTTCATTTCAGAATTCATATCAAGCGAATTATTCATCGCCGAACCGGAATTCTCGCGACCTATGGAATTCTCGGGAATCATCCCCGAATTATTGGACAGGGGAACGACCCGATTCCGATTACGGGCCTTATAGGGTGAATTCATATTTGTTGAATTCATCCCGGAGTTGTTATTCGCAGGCCGATCAATTTCACGCATAAGAGATGCCTTCAGTTTGCGAGTACTGCTTGTAAGCGTGGATACAAATTTCTTGGCCGCCCGTCTAGTGGCAGGAGAAGTGACCGACTCTTCCACGGCCACTGTAGCAGTTTGGACCGCATCATCCAGTGTGTTCTGGAATTTATACACCATGGACCGCAGGGAACCCTTTCCAACTGAACTATTATTTGCCACCTTCACACCATTCACAGCGTCTCTGTCGGCCTTTATCATCTCAGCAATATACTCCTCGCGTTCCTCCTCCGTGGGCTTGTAATATGCGGCACGAGCAACCCATGCCTTTGCCTTGGGACGCTTTCTCTCGGGAAGGTCGGCAAATTCCTTCCTGTAGAGTTCCCGAATTTTCTCTAAAACTTTCGCAACAGCGGCGTCGGCCTCCTTCTGCTTTTCCGAACGTACCGGTTTCCCGCGGGTTGTTGTTTCGGCTGCAGGCTCCTCGGGCTTGGCCTCCTCCTCGGGCTTGGCCTCCTCTTCAGGCTTGGCCTCCTCAGTCACCGTCGTCGTCTCTTCCTCCGAATCGCGAGGAGGCGTCTTCTCAGCATACGGCGGAGAATTCTCGGTAGTGTTTTCTGATTCTATATTTTTATTTACAGATTCCTCCTCCATATCTACTATGGCTTAGTAAAATCCACGAGCATCAGTCATTGTTTTGGGGGGAGGGGCCACTGGCACGGGAGGTGCCGGCTTCATATACCGAATAGAAAGAGCATACGGTATCAAGAACGCCACCACTCCAATGGTTACTGACTGAGTTAGTGCCACCAAGGTCACAATGGTGCAACCAATAAAGTGGCCGATTAACGGAATTAATCCGCA
>RFRA01000241.1 GCA_009924725.1 Actinomycetota bacterium | reverse complement strand
ACTATTGCGCTAACCGGCGATATGCCATACGACGCTAAGGGCGTACTTGAAGTTCCAAATATTATTGCTGATATCAACAACAATCCAAAAGTTGATTTCACACTATTCGATGGTGACACCATGTCAGGTAAAGGCGACAAGTGCGCCGATGCCGCATATCCAGCGCTAAAGACAAACTTCTTTGACAAATTTACTCGCCCAATCATCTACTCAGTTGGCGATAACGAATGGGTTGACTGTGATCGCGCTGTTAAAGGTGGCTACGACCCACTTACACGTTTAGCGCTAGTTCGCTCAAACTACTTCCAAGATGCCACAGGTGCTTACATCTCACTCGGTGGAAAATTCAAGGGAACTATCCCAAATGTTCTGCATGATGCGCTTTACCCTGAACTGCAAATGTTCTCATACAAGGGCATTACCTTCATCGTTCCTCACGTACCAGGTTCCGCGAATAATGCCCCGGTAACACAACCAGCATTTAAGACTTACAACGACACAGCTACTGATGGAAATGAAGCCGAATATAAGGCTCGCGATGCAGCTAACGTAGCTTGGATCGCAAAGGGTTTTGCAAAGGCAAAGGCTGATGAATCAGTCGGTGTCATTGTTTTGATCCAAGCCAACATGGACTGGGAAGGTTATGCACGTGATGCAGCTGCTCCAAATAACGAAAACACAGCCGCATTTGCTGCGACTAAGCAGGCACTTCTAACCGGAACACTTGCTTTCGGAAAGCCAGTATTACTTCAAAATGGCGATGAGCACTGGTTCCAAGTTGATATGCCAATGAACGAAACAGCTGGCAAATTAATTGAAAAAGATAAGGGAACTTTGGTTGAGAACTTCACCCGCGTTCAGACTTTCGGTTCCGGCTTCAACCACTGGGTTGAGCTAACTATTGATCCACGTAGCGAAACACTTTGGACATTTGTCCCTCGTATCGTAAAAGCCAATATCGGAAAGCACTAAGTCCTCCTCTAGGGATAAGTAAAGGCGGTCGGCTAGTAATTAGCGGCCGCCTTTACTTATAATTGTGCGTCAAGACTTAAACTCAAATAGACCACTTAGATCGGGTCAGCCATGAAAACAGTTCTCTTTGTTTGTGTTCACAATGCGGGTCGCTCACAGATGGCGGCAGGTTTCATGACTTCGCTCTCTGGCGGAAAAGTGCGAGTTCTCTCTGCAGGGTCTACGCCAAAAGAAACTATTAATCCGGTTGCAATTGAAGCGATGGCTGAACTTGGAATTGATATTGCTCACGAAGTACCAAAAATTCTTACTACCGAATCAGTTCAAGAATCAGATGTAGTAATTACCATGGGTTGTGGCGATACCTGCCCATTTTTTCCGGGCAAGCGCTATGAGGACTGGGTGCTCGAAGATCCAGCTGGACAAGGTATTGAGCCAGTTCGCGTAATCCGTGATGAAATCAAGCGTCGAGTTACACAATTGTTAGCCGAGATTATCTAAAGCAATCTATAGTTCAACTCTTAACT
>RFRA01000025.1 GCA_009924725.1 Actinomycetota bacterium | reverse complement strand
CCATCATGCCTGCGTGCTTGCGAACTTCGCGGATGCGAGAAATTAAATCTTTATCGCCAATCAAGAAGGCACCGCGGTAACCGGCCATGGACGATCTTTTTGAAAGGGAATGGACCGCCAGAACGTTGTGGTTATCACCGTTGGTAAATTGCAAGATCGAAGTTGGTGTGGTGGTATCGCCAAATTCTAAATAACACTCGTCGGAGACCAAGATCGAATTATTCGCACGCGCCCATTTGATTGCAGCTAAATACTCTTCATCTGTATGAACGCGACCAGTTGGATTAGCGGGTGAATTGACCCAAGTTAGCTCGGCTTGCGGCCAATTTTCGGGGCTAATTGCAACTGCTGCCTCGCGTGCGCCTGCCAGTATTGCGCCTACTCGATAGGTTGGATAAGCAACTTCCGGAAAGTTGACCGACTTTGCTTGTAAAAGCGTAGGTAGCCAAGCCACTAATTCTTTAGAACCGATCAGTGGCAGGACATCAAAATCACCAGTTGCCTTTAATTTGCTTTTTGCCCAATTAGTAATTGCAGCGCGAAGTTCTGGCGTACCGGCTGTTACCGGATAGCTTGGTGAGTTTGAATTATCGCGAAGAACTTTCTGAATGAATTCAGGGGTCGCATCTACTGGTGTGCCCTGTGATAAATCAATGATGCCACCGGGGTGGGCACGGGCGATTTCGCCATAAGGAGCAAGGGCATCCCAAGGGAAATCTGGCAGCTTCAGTTGAGAGCTTTTCTATTCGGGCTTTACTGGCAGAGCAACCACGGAAGCATGATCTGTATTGGTCTGGCCAACTTTGCTGGCACCACCAGGTGAACCAATCTCAACAAAGAACTCGGTATTGATCTTGCCAAACTCTTGCCATTGCGCAGGAACATCATCTTCGTAGTAAATAGCTTCTACTGGACAAACTGGTTCGCAAGCACCACAGTCAACACACTCATCAGGTTGGATATAGAGCATGCGAGAACCTTCGTAAATGCAATCAACCGGGCACTCTTCGATGCAAGACTTGTCTTTAACATCAACACAAGGTTCGGCAATAATGTAAGTCACGAAGAATCCTCCATCTGGGTAGCTACTGCGGTGAATTGTAATACCTACTGAGGTTTGAGTCGCCTTTTAACAACCGCGGTTCTACTAACTCCTTTTGGGGAGGCTTTTTTTGCTGAGGCGATTATCGTTAAGCCATGGAAACCCAGCCGTTGCCGCTTGAGCGCATTGGTCATCGCTTTTCAATTAGATTGCATGAGCCGTCCGGTGGCTATCGAGATGTGGTTGGTCACTTAAAAACTGGCACCAGCTTGATTAATCGTAAGGGCGAGGAAATCTCCTTTGATCCAGAGCAGATCTTCGCATGGCGGGAAATCGTTGAACGCTCAAACTTGGCTGGCAAAGGCGCTCCCCTGACTCTTCGAGTACTCGAGTTAGATCAAATTTGTAATCTAACTTGGCCAGCAACTGAAGAATTAGAATTATCTGGTTGGCTCATGCGAGCAGCCGATGGAGTTACTAATCGCGCAAATTCAATTCTTCCGCTGCTCGCAAATCTCGAAGCTGGAGTGCTAACGGATTTCTCCGAAAAACTTGCAACCGCCCGAGAGTTTTATCAAAAAAGAAACTTGCCCACAATTTTTCAATTAGCGCTGCCTACCTGGCAAGTCTTGGCCGACAAATTAAGGTCAATCGGTGCGGTTGAAATTCTTCATGGAAACACCATGGTTGCTGACTTAACTTCTTCTAACCAAATTGTGCCGGCTGGCTTTGAAATTTTGCAATCTAATCAAGCTACTGAAGGTTGGTTAGGAGTACATCCAACTCCAGGAATTGAAAGAATTTTATCCAACTGCGCTGCAACCTATTTCACGATGGTTAGAAATGGCAAGGCAATCGCCACTTGCAGAATTGCGTTGGTCGCAGGTTGGTCTTCGATCACTCGAGTGTTTGTTGATCAGGATTTTCGAGGTCAAGGTTTAGGAAAAGCTATTGTCGCAGCTGCTCTTGCAGCCAGCTTTGAACAAGGCGCGACTAGAGCGCTGCTACAAGTTGAAGCCAGTAATGCCATCGCTATTGGAGTTTATGAATCTTTAGGATTTAATTTTCATCATGAGTACTTCTTTTTGGAGTTGACGTAGTGATGCTTAAAATTTATGACACTCAGAGTCGAGCTACCAAAGAAGTGGTAACTACTTCTAAAGAGATAGCAATTTATTGCTGTGGCCCAACTGTTTACCGTGATGCTCATGTGGGGAATTTACGCACTTTTCTCTTATCTGACTTAATTCGCCGAACCCTAGAAATTCAAGGCAAAACCGTAAATTTAGTGCAGAACATAACTGATGTTGGGCACATGGCTGAAGACGTTAATCCGCAAGACAAGATGCTCACTCAAGCCAGGTTAGAAGCAATTGATCCATTTGAGATTGCTCGCAAATATGAAGCAAACTTTCATGCTGATCTAGCTACCTTAAATATAAAACCAGCACGTAGCTACCCACGTGCAAGTGAATCAATAGAATTGATGCACAAGTTAATTTCCAAGTTGATTGAACTAAACCACGCCTACGTTGGTACAGATGGATCTGTTTACTTTGCTGCTGAAAGTTTCGATAGTTACGGTGCAATTAGCGGCAATCGACTAAAAGATTTAAAGCCTGGCCACCGATACGAATATACCGATGAAGGTGGGAAACGCTTTCATGCCGATTGGGCGCTTTGGAAAGCTGCCGGCGAGCGAACCGAGATGGTTTGGGACTCCCCTTGGGGTACTGGGTTTCCAGGTTGGCACATCGAGTGTTCAGCCATGTCACTAGATTTACTAGGCAATGAAATTGATATTCACGTAGGTGGTATCGATCTGCGTTTTCCACATCATGAAAATGAACGTGCTCAGACTAATTGCGTTACTGGATTAGATTCGGTAAAGCTTTGGGTGCATGGCGAACATTTGCTTTTTGAGGGCCGCAAAATGGCTAAGAGCAGCGGCAATGTGGTTTTGCTAAAGGACCTCGCAGACCGTGGCTATGATCCGCTTTCGCTGAGATTGTGCCTGCTTGAGAATCGTTACCGCTCGCAAATGGATTTAACTTGGGATTCAATTGCAGCGGCTAATGCCACCCTTAAGCGCTGGCGTCGCAGCGGTTTTGGAAAAGGAGCAAATTACCGACCAGATCTCCCAACTATCGAGGCTCTAAACAACGATTTAGATACGCCGCGGGTAGTGCAACGACTGCGAAGTGTTGAAAAAGATACCAATTTGTCCAATGCTGAAAAAACCGCGATTTTTTCTTTTGCTGACCAAGTGTTAGCTCTTGATTTAGGACGGGATCTAATCGCACCCGAACTGCCGCTTGAGTTAGCGCAATTACTGGCGGAGCGGGAAAGTGCGCGAAGTGCCAAGAATTGGAGTGAAAGTGATCGGCTGCGAATTGAATTAGAAGGTGCCGGTCTGATTATTAACGATACTGCCGATGGGCAGGAATGGGAATTTCGTTAAATCGGCAAGAACACCGCAACTACTAAGGCGAAAGTTCCCAATAAAACCAGAAGTGAACCAGCTAAATCACCTTGAATCAGTAGCTCACCGCCAACTCCTAGAGTCGCACCTTGAACAACTACGGCTAACCAAGTCGCTGCTGCAACTACTTTGAATTTACGCAATCGCCAAGTTCGCCCGATCGACCAGATACCTACAACGGTGGCAAGTAAGCCGAGGATCAAACCCAACGGAAACAACAATAAATGCAGCAAAGTAGCAATGGCCCCAAGTAGCGCCCCAACTAGTGCAGCATAAATAAATTTCATCAGTTACAAAACAATTCCCGCAAATAGATCGCTTTCGCGGCCATCACCATTAAATGGTTCGTGGGCTTTACCCTTAACTAGCGAGTAATACTCATGACCCCAAACCTGTAATCCCAACTGGTTTGAGAGGGCAAAGAATGGACCATCTAGTTCAATTTGAGTTGCGTGAGCTGCCATTGCCGCCATCTTCGCATCAACATATTCATTTGCATCTACTGCTGCAGTCACTAACTCATCAGCTTTAGCAAAAGGTAGATCTTCAACACTTTCAGCACCAAAAAATGATGAACCCGTTTCTTTCATTGCTGCGATTCCTTCTGCTAATACCGATTTAGGTGTGGCATTCCAATAGATTTTTGAAATTTGCCACTCGGTTGCAAGTTCAGCGGCCCGCATTGCAACTTTATGAGCTTGAATGTGGTCGGGGTGACCGTATCCACCTATTTCGTCATAAGTAATCAAAATATGTGGTTTTACCTCATGAATGATGTCGACTAATAAGTTTGCTGCCGAATCAAGATCAGCCTGCCAAAAACAATCTGGGCGATTATTCGGTTCGGTACCCATCATTCCGCTATCACGGAATTTGATTTTGTCATTGCCTAGAAAACGATGATCAGTAATTCCTAGAGCTTTCATGGCCTCGGCTAGTTCGAGAACGCGATGATTACCCAACTGATCAGTATCGTGCGCAGCAAAATGGGCTAACTCGGGAACTAAAACTTCGCCTTCTTCGCCACGAGTGCAAGTCACTAAAGTTACTTGTGCACCGAGAGCTGCATACATGGCCATAGTTGCGCCGTTGTTAATAGTTTCATCATCTGGGTGTGCATGAACTAGAAGGGCCCGATATCCCTGATATGAACCTTTCATTAATACACCGGAAGCGAAGTGTCGACTTGTTTTGCCCAAGCAATTACGCCACCGCTCACGTGTGTGGCATCGGCAAAGCCAGCTCCCTTTAAAATTGCTAAACACTCAGCTGATCGCACTCCAGATTTGCAGTGCAAAATAATCGGCTTATCTTGCGGCAAATTCGTCAGTGCGGTGCCATCTAGGAAACCTTGTTTTGGAATTAAAGTTGAACCTGGAATTCGCACAATCTCGAATTCACTCGGTTCGCGTACATCGATTAAGAAGAAGTTTTCGCTCTTGTCAATCTTGCTCTTAAGTTCAGAAACCGAGATCGTCGAATCTTTAACCGCGACTTCAGCAGCATCAGATAGAACTCCACAGAATGCCTCGTAATCTGGCAACAGCTCCGTTTGAGTTGGGTGCTCTGAACAAATTGGGCAGTTAGGATCTTTGCGCACTTTGATTTTACGATAACTCATTTCGAGTCCGTCATAAATCATTAAGGAACCAATTAGCGGTTCACCGATTCCGGTAATTACTTTGATTGCCTCAGTTGTTTGAATCGAGCCAATTGATGCACAGAGCACACCAAGCACACCGCCTTCGGCACAACTTGGAACCATTCCAGGTGGCGGTGGCTCTGGGTATAAGCAGCGGTAGCAAGGACCATACTCGGCCCAAAACACACTAGCTTGTCCGTCGAAACGATAGATAGAACCCCAAACGTAAGGCTTGTTTAACAGCACACATGCATCGTTTACTAAGTAGCGGGTTGCAAAATTATCGGTGCCATCAACGATGATGTCATATTGAGAAAAGATCTCCATGACATTTGAATTATCTAGTCGAGTTTCATGCAAAACTACATTGACATATGGGTTGATCTCGGCGATTTTTTCCTGCGCACTCTTGGCTTTGCTCTTTCCAATATCTGATTGGCCATGAATAACTTGGCGCTGTAAATTCGATTCATCAACAGTGTCAAACTCGGCAATTCCAATTGTACCGACCCCAGCCGCTGCTAAATACATCAAGGCTGGCGAACCTAAACCGCCAGCGCCAACACATAGAACCTTGGCGTTCATCAATCGCGATTGCCCCGCCATTGCAAGGTCCGGAATGATTAAGTGGCGGCTATAGCGACGAACTTCATCAACTGTTAGCGCACGGCCTGGTTCTACTAATGGAGGAGTCTTCATCTCTATCGCCTTTTTACTGCTCAATTGGTAACTCGGTTACGAGGGTATTCTGCCGTAGATCGACTCTTGGTTGCTAATTGCAATACGTTCGCGAAAAAATGTAGGTGTAATTTCCTAGATTTGCCTCTAGCATTGGCTCAATGAGCACAACAGATGCACGTGATAACAAGTCGCGGTTACCTCGCGATGAGCGAAGAGCACTTTTGCTCTCAGCAGCACTCGAAGTCTTTACCGCCGCTGGTTACCACAGTGCTGCGATGGATGAAATTGCCGATCGTGCAGGGGTAAGCAAGCCAGTTCTCTACCAGCACTTTCCATCAAAGTTAGAACTTTATTTAGCAGTTCTAGATTTACATATCGACTCACTCGTTTTCCAAATTCAGCGAGCTATCGCATCAAAAACCGAAAATGCTGGTCGCGTTCGCGCAACTGTTGATGCTTACTTTGATTTCATTGAAAGTGAAGGCGAAGCATTTAGGCTACTTTTTGAAAGCGACATGAATGTCGAACCAGCTGTACATGAGCGTTTGAATCGCATGACTTATGACTGTGCCGCTGCAATTAGTGCTGTGATCTCAATTGAAACTGGTTTGCCACAAGAAGCATCTATGCTGCTTGGCGTTTCCCTAATTGGATCAATCCAAGTTGGTGCACGACATTGGCTTGATCGAGATAGCAAACTTTCGCGTGAGCAAGCCGCTCGTTTAATCGAAAGTTTAATGTGGCGCGGGGTTTCTGGTTTCCCGTTAGGCAACAACTGAAGTAATCCCATAGGATTGCCCCATGGCTACAAAGAAAACTGAAACTGCCCAAAAATCAGAGGTCCGCATTGCGGTCGCAAATGTAAGTAGCGACCTTGCTTTCGAGAGTCCATCTACCCCGGCTGAAATCTCAGCTGCCGTTAGTGCGGCAATTAGCGCTGGAACTCCGCTAGTCCTAATTGATGTCCGTGGCCGCACCATCATGGTGCCAGCCGATCGAATTGGTTTTGTAGAAATTGGCGAACAAACCGAGCGACGCGTCGGTTTCGGCTCCCTCTAACGTGACTATAAATTTCGCCGATCTACCGTTACGTAAGTCAACAATTGATGCGCTCACTGCGCATGGCTTTACTTCACCATTTCCGATTCAAGAAGCCGTGCTACCAATCGCGCTCTCTGACGGTGATGTCATCGGCCAAGCTAAAACTGGTACTGGCAAGACTTTAGGTTTCGGTATTCCAATTATTGAACGCATCATTGCCCCCCTTGATAGTCAATGGGCTGCCCTTGAGTTTAAGGGTCAACCACAAGCACTCGTAGTTGTTCCAACACGAGAACTTTGTGTTCAGGTGACTAAAGATATTGCTGAACTAGTTGGCAATCGCGGGGTTCGGGTTTTGGCGGTTTACGGTGGTCGTGCATTTGAACCACAGATTGAAGCTTTGGAACAAGGTGTTGAAATAGTTGTAGGCACACCTGGTCGACTCCTTGATCTATATCGACAAGGTCAACTAAAGCTTAAGAACGTTTCGCGATTAGTTCTAGATGAAGCCGATGAAATGTTAGATCTTGGTTTTTTGCCCGATGTTGAAAAAATCTTTACTAGTACTCCTAACCGCCAGCAAACTATGTTGTTCTCAGCAACTATGCCTGGTGACATCATCGCTCTTGCTCGCCGCTTCATGAATCAGCCAGTTCATATTCGCACCCAAGATAATGAAGATGAAGGCGCCGTAGTTTCCAAGATTGAACAACACGTTGTACGCGCACATGCTCTAGATAAAATTGAAATGTTGGCCCGAATTCTGCAATCTGAAGGTCGCGGACCGACAATTGTCTTCTGTCGCACAAAGCGCACTTGCCAGAAAACTGCTGATGATTTGTTGGAACGTGGATTTAGATCAGACACTATTCATGGTGATCTTGGTCAAGGCGCACGTGAGAAAGCGCTTAATGACTTCAAGGCCGGTAAATCTGATGTCTTAGTTGCAACCGATGTGGCTGCGCGTGGAATTGATATTGATGGAATTACCCACGTAGTTAATTACCAATGCCCAGAAGATGAGAAAACTTACGTGCACCGCATTGGTCGTACCGCTCGAGCTGGTGCACATGGAATTTCCGTTACTTTTGTTGACTGGGATGAATTAGCTCGCTGGAAAATGATCGATACAGCGCTAAATCTAAATCTAGGTGAGCCTGAAGAAACATACTCTTCTTCTGATTCACTCTTTTCTAAATTTAAGATTCCAGCAGGCTCTACCGGACGAATGAATGTAGCTAAGAAAGTAGCCCCTGCTAAGGCTGTCACGCCTGCTGATCAGCCAAAAGCAGAGCGAGTGAAGCGTGATCGAGTTCGTACTAAGCGAATCGCCGACTAAAAAATCTTTAGTTCTTCTAAGATCGAATAAGTTGCATCACGATATTGCTGTGCCACATTACAATTTTTGTTGTCGGTCAACACACTGATTGATTTAGCTTCAGCCGATAAAACCTCATCTGCTACTGAAATTTCGCCATCTAATACGTTCAATTCGGCAGCAATCAATTTGGCTAATTCAGAATTATTTGCGGTGAAATATGGCAGAGCTTGAAATGGTGCCGAAGTAATCTTCATTACTGCCAAAGCGCCTCGCAGCGAATGAATGCTCTCTCGCACTGGCGAAATAACCAATTGCGCAGCTTGCAAAACTTCTGCTAGCTCAGCTGTAAATAAGGATGCTGAATCAACCAAGACTAAATCATATTTTTCCGGAATCTCTGCGATCAAGGAGGTTAGTGAATCGGTTGCGGTATGTGGTCGTAAATCAAAGCGTTCGCTACAGTTGATTATATTCTCGCGGGTTCTTTCGTGACCAAGTTTGAAAGTTAGCGCACCTGAAGAATCTAGATCTATAACTAGAGCCTTCTTGCCGAATTCGGCGCACGCAACTGCCAGCGCATGTGTCAAAGTTGTTTTTCCAACACCGCCAGCAAAACTGGCTAAGACAACTATCGGAGTGCTCATGCTGCGCTCACGCCCCAGCGAATTTTGGCTTCAATCAAAACAGGTGGTAACAAACCATCGAAAGGTAGTACCAGCAAACTCTTGCGCAGTGCTGTCATGGCGATATCCGTTGCAATCCCTTGTCCTGGCAACGTTGGCCAGCCATAAAGTGACCGAGCCCAGTTAGGTAAAGCGGCGCCAGCTAATGCAGCTACTGCAGCCCAAGCCGGAGCTGCCGGCGTTGCAAAGCGCACCGCAGTTGGGAGCGGGGGGATCGTTAAAAATAATGCGGCACGTTTGGCATCATCACTGGCACTTAATTCTGGTGCGATATCAATGAAATATTTCTGCATTTCGGCAACAGTTTTAGGAACTATTGATTCGTCTAAACCTACTGCTTCTGCGAATAGCACCATTTCAGCAATGTATTGATCTTGCTCTGCCTCAGTTAACTTAAGTCCAGATCTAACTGCTACATCTAGAAAAGAATCAACCATTGACATGTGCACCCACAATAGAAGTTTTGGGTCATCTAGACCAAGGTGTGCATGTATTTTTCGCACTCGAGCAGTTAATGCATTTGCCTCTGCTGGAGTTCCAAAAGTAACCACTGTTACATAATCACCGGTGCGCTGCAAACGACCCCAAGCGTCTTCCCGAAAATTTGAATGCTCAGCAACGCCAACCATTGCTTGTGGGTGGAGAGCCTGTTGAAACAGCGCACGGATTCCACCTATCAACATGGCTGGATCAGAATGTATCTTCCAGGTAATTGATGAAGGTGCGAAAAAACCTAATTCGAGATTACTCATTGCGCTATAAAGGCCCTAATCGCATCAACTAACATTTGAACCGAAATCGCGGCTAATAGTAGACCCGCTATTCGGGCTACCAAATTTACACCAGATTCTTTTATTACTTTTAAGATAGTAGTTGAAGAAATAAGCACAAGTGCAATAACTATGTGAACAGCTAGGACTGCTGCAACTAAACCGATTGCCTGCGAAGTATTTTGAACTTGCTGTACGAAAATCATAGTCGCCACAATTGCACCTGGCCCAGCTAACAATGGGGTCCCTAGTGGCACTAGAGCTACATTTTTATCCCGTGCCTCAGTTGAGCCAGAGTCTTTTCCAGTTAACAATTCAAGTGAAACCAGCAAAAGCAATAGTCCGCCGGCAGCCTGAAGTGAGGCAATTGAAATATGTAGGTAATCCAGAATTAATTGCCCAAAAATGGCAAATATCGAAATCACCAGAAGTGAAACTCCGGCTGCTTGAATCGCTAACTTGCGTCGCTCTTTAGGTGTTCGATCAGCAACTAAACCTAGAAAGATTGGCGCAGC
>RFRA01000240.1 GCA_009924725.1 Actinomycetota bacterium | reverse complement strand
CTAGAACTCGAAGTCCTTGAGCAACTACTTCAGGACCAATACCATCGCCCGCGATAACCGCTAAGTTGAATTGCGCCATTAGTTCACCAAAGTCACAGAACGAACTGAACCAGCACCAGTCTCTTTAGCAACAGCTGCAATTAACTCATCAGTTACCGGTGAATCAACGGTAATTGCCATTAACGCTTCTCCCCCGGCTGAATCGCGAGAAACTTGCATACCTGCGATATTAATCTTGGCAGTTCCGAGAATATTTCCAACTGCACCAACGATGCCTGGGCGATCTGAGTAGCGAAGGAATAACAAATTATCAGTCGGTGGTAGATCAAGATCGAATTGATCGACTGCAATGATCTTTTCAACTTTGCGAATGCCCATCAAAGTTCCATCAACCTTTAGGGATTTACCGTTGCTTAGTGAACAGTGCAACGAAATCATGCTGCGGTACTCAGGGCTTTCGGCATCAGTTGTGACCGAAGAGGTAATGCCGCGCTCGGCTGCAATGCCAGGCGCGTTTACATATGTCACATCTTCAGAACCAATTGCGGTTAGCGCACCTTTAAGTGCACTGATTGCGAGTACTGATGAATCGTGGCCTGAGATATCTCCGCGAACGGTTATCTCCATTGAAACTGGAAGTTCGCCAGCGATACCCGCTGCAATCTGCGCCATCTTTTCAACAAGTGGCAGAGATGGGCGAATATCCTCATGGATAGCGCCTCCCTTTACGTTTACCGCATCTGGAACTAGTTCGCCGGCCAGTGCTTTACGCACTGAAACAGCTACTGCGATACCTGCGCGCTCTTGAGCCTCATCAGTTGATGCACCTAAGTGAGGTGTGGCAACTACTTGATCAAGGGTAAATAGTGGTGAATCAGTGCAAGGCTCGGTTGCAAATACATCGAGGCCAGCACCCGCTACGCGACCTTCAGTGATTGCATCAAATAGTGCCGCCTCATCAAGAACGCCGCCACGAGCAGCATTGATGATGCGAACAGATGGCTTAACTTTCTTTAGCGCTTCAACACCAATTAAATTGGCGGTCTCTTTAGTCTTTGGTAAGTGGATAGTAATGAAATCACTAGCCGCCAATAGATCATCGAGTTCCATAAGTGTTACGCCAAGTTGAGCCGCACGTGCTGGTTGCAGATATGGATCATAAGCAACCACGTTCATACCAAATGCCTGCATGCGATGTGCTACTAGTTGACCAATGCGACCAAAGCCAACAATGCCGAGAGTTTTTTCAAATAACTCAGCGCCGGTGTATTTAGAACGTGCCCACTTGCCATTGCGAAGTGCAGCATGTGCTGGTGAAACAAAACGAGCAGATGCCAGAATTAACGCGATTGCTAATTCAGCAGCGGAAACGATATTTGAAGTTGGTGCATTAACAACCATGACACCGGCAGCAGTTGATGCTGGGATATCTACGTTATCTAAACCAACGCCGGCACGTGCAATTACTTTCAAACCTTTAGCAGCTGCGATTGCTTCGGC
>RFRA01000239.1 GCA_009924725.1 Actinomycetota bacterium | reverse complement strand
CGGCAGCAAATGCATCTGGTCCCATCTGATCAATCGCGAGTAGATATTCGTCACGAAATTCGCTAACTAAAGTTTTATGTTCATCAGCGCTTTCGATTTCAACTGAAGCGCCATCTTGATAATTTGTTATCTTCAAATCGCTCAACGAAATGAGCGCACATGGGGTTCCGCCATCATCGTGCAAGACTAGATATGGCGTCACGCATTGTTCAAAGACGCGATTAGCCAGCATCACTGCATCATCGAAATCGCCATCGTTACCAGTTAGACCGGTGACGACGATAAGTCTGGGCATCAGGTAATCATCAAGTGATTCCCAGATTGCAATTGATTCCGGGGAGACGCCCGAATTCGGGTTGATTGCAAAGATGGCCAAGTCAGACTCGACCACGCTTTCGGCACTAATAGCTCCATTGAATTCAGCGGCAACCTCAGGCAAGAAGGCGCTCTCGTGACCATATATATGGACGCGTAAGTTAGTTGAACTCATGTCTACAGCCTACGATGGGACACGATGATTAGTGACATTTTTAAGCCCGCGGTGGTGCGACTAATTTCACCAACTGCGCGAGGTCTGCTGCGCATCGGGTTGACACCTAATTCGGTCACCACGGTCGGTGCAATTGGGGTTATCGCTACCTCGTTAATTGCCTATCCAAACGGACATTTATTTGGTGGCACGATTGCTATTTGTTGTCTGGCGCTTAGTGATCTTTTCGATGGCACGATGGCCAGGCTTTCACAGCAAGGACCGAGCCGATGGGGTGGCTTTTTAGATTCCACTATAGATCGCGTCACAGATTCAGCGATTGCAATGGGCTTACTTATTTTTCTAGCGAAGAGCAATGACCCACTCTCATATGTTCTTTTGGTCTCTATCGTTTCTGGGTTCCTAGTTTCATATATTCGAGCTAAGGCTGAAAGTTTGCAGATTGAATGCAAAGGCGGTTTCGCCGAACGCACTGAACGGCTAATTATTCTTTTAACTGCAATTGGTTTCACTGGTTTGGGTGTTGATTACATATTAGCTGCGGGCATTTGGGCACTTGCGTTGGCAAGCGTGGTAACTGTTTTGCAACGGTTACGAATCGTTTGGAAAGCCACAAAGTAATGAAGGCCGAAGATTTAACTGCCGTTGCCTACTTTGCGGGATGGCGAGTAGTTCGCTGGTTGCCGGAAAAGAGCGCTTATCGACTCTTTGAATTTGTCGCCGATCGCACGAGCGCCAAGAACGGGAAAAGTTTCCAAAGGTTAGAAAGTAATTTGAAACGAGTGGTTCCTGAGTTATCCGATAGGGAATTGCGAAATTTGGCGCAAGTTGGAATGCGTTCGTATTTGCGTTATTGGTGTGACACCTTTCGTTCTCCCGATTGGGATACCGAGCGCATTCAGTCGACCGTAACGGTAAATGATTCCGAACTACTGCTCGAACCTGTTCGCAGCAAGCGCGGGGTAGTGGTTGCGTTGCCGCATGCAGGTAATTGGGATCATGCCGGGTCGTATTT
>RFRA01000238.1 GCA_009924725.1 Actinomycetota bacterium | reverse complement strand
GCGAAACCCTCACGTAGAAATTCTGGATTCCAAGCTAAATCAGCTAGGGGCGCAGACTTAAGAAGTTCTTCGCGCAGCGACTGCGCAGTACCAACCGGCACGGTTGATTTTCCAACTACTAGTGATCCTGGCTTTAAGTACGGGGTAATCGCAGCAACTGATGAACGCACATAAGTTAAGTCAGCGGCAAGGCCATCTTTGCTTTGTGGGGTTCCAACACAGACGAAGTGCATGTCGGCATCAGCGACAAGTGAGAAATCAGTTGTGAAAGTTAAGCGACCTGATTTAATTTCTTCGGCTAACAAGGTATCTAAGCCAGGTTCGTAAAATGGCAGCTCACCTTTGCTTAATAGGGCAATTTTGGCGGCATCGGTATCAACTCCGACTACCTCAAAACCTAAGGAAGACATGCAGGCTGCATGCGTAGCGCCCAGGTAACCAGTTCCGATAACCGATAGCTTCATTTTCATAGTCAGTCCCTTATTTTGAAGTCAGGCATGCGTTATCTGCAGCAGTTCCAGTCTCAAATTTATCCACGATCGTGGTGGTTGGCGAGGCACTCGCCGAAGGAGTTGCTTTAACTTCATCAATAATCGGTTGATCGTTAAGCAAGCGGTCAAACAGATCAGGGGCCAGAACGCTATCCCAGATAACAACTGAGCCGACTCCATCTGCACGTCCGTTGGCGTTTGAGAGGGGAACAGTAAGCGTGCGAACTCGATCGGCAGATAAGTTCTTCAACTGCTTTCCTAAGGTTAAAAGATCATTTTTGTTGAACTGATTATCGGTTGTAATAGTTTTAATTGCGGCATTTAAGAAATTAACCAGTTTAATTGGATTCAGCAGAGTGCCAGTGCTGGTTGCTTTGCGCAAGACTGCCGACATAAATTCTTGCTGACGTTTCATTCGGCCAATATCTCCCTGCCCGTCAAAATAACGAGTACGAACATATTTGAGAGCCTGAATGCCATCTAGAGTTTGTAAACCAGCTGAGAGTTGTAAGTTTGATTTAGAATCTTTAATATCTTTTTTAACACAAACATCAATTCCACCGAGAGCATCAATGATGTTTTTAAATCCAAGAAAATTTATTTCGATGTAATGGTCAATTCGCAGACCAGTTTCACCTTCGATGGTTTCAATCAAAAGTGGAGCCCCACCAAAATTAAAGGCAGCGTTTAACTTATTCTGCCGGGCCGGTACCGTTTTAGTTGAGTCTGAACTACTCACATGTTCTGGAATTGTGACTAAGGAATCTCGGGGGAGTGAAACAATTACGGCACTGTCTCGAGCCTTACTAATGTGAACTAACAACATAGTGTCTGAGCGAGCACCAGCTGCGACTTCAGTTCCACCTACCCAAAGTTCACGGACTTGTTCTCTCGTTAATCCAGTTCGATTGTCAGAACCCACCAGCAATAAATTCATCGCACTAGTTGGCTTATCGGGACGATTTTTTACGTTAGCAAATGCATCAGTTCGGTTAAGAGATCCGCTAACTCGGCCCAGACCCAGCC
>RFRA01000237.1 GCA_009924725.1 Actinomycetota bacterium | reverse complement strand
ATGCACGGAACTGTTGCCGCAGTAACTGCGCTTCAAAAAGCAGATCTACTGATTACTTTAGGCGCTCGCTTTGACGATCGCGTTACTGGCAAGCTTTCAACATTTGCGGTTAATGCCAAAGTTATTCACTGCGACGTCGACCCAGCTGAAATCCATAAGAATCGCTTTGCTGATGTGCCAGTTATTGGCGATGTTAAGCAAACGCTGCAAGCCTTGATTCCTGCGCTTAAGGCTGCTCTTGCTAAGAACCAACCAGATTTGAGCGCATGGTTACGCCAGATGAATTCACTAAAGAGTTCATATCCACTTGGTTACGACCAACCATCCGATGGTTCGCTTTCACCACAATATGTAATCGAACGTTTAGGAAAAATTTCTGGCCCAAATGCAATCTTTACTTCAGGTGTTGGCCAGCATCAAATGTGGGCTGCGCAGTTTATCTCTTATGAAAACCCACGCACATGGCTTAACTCAGGTGGCTTAGGCACCATGGGTTATGCGGTTCCGGCTGCAATGGGTGCCAAAGTTGGAGCTCCTGATACAACAGTGTGGGCAATCGATGGCGATGGTTGTTTCCAGATGACTAATCAAGAGTTAGTAACTTGTGCGTTAAATAATATTCCGGTGAAAATTGCGATCATTAATAACGAAAGCTTAGGAATGGTTCGTCAATGGCAGACCCTTTTCTACGAAGGTCGTTACTCAAATACCAGCCTTGAATCAAAGCGCGTGCCAAATTTCCCAATGTTGGCCGAAGCTATGGGTTGTGTCGGATTAAGTTGCGAACGACCAGAAGATGTTGATGCCACGATTGAAAAAGCAATGAGCATTAATGATCAACCAGTAGTTGTTGATTTCCGAGTTCATCGCGATGCAATGGTGTGGCCAATGGTTGCCGCCGCTGCAAACCCAGAAGTTTCCCAGATGGATATCGTCGTTAGCGTTGAGGGCCATGCCCTCGAGCAAGTTATCGCCCAGCTCGATAAGTTGATTAACGTCATATCAATCAAGGAAATCAAGCCTGATGCGGCCCCTGAAGTCCACGATACCCAACCTGATTACCAGAATTAATTACCCAACCAACAACTATCCCGTAACCAAAAAATAAGGAGCACGACCAAATGGCAACTATGTATCACGAAGAAGATGCCGATCTATCGATTATTCAAGGACGCAAAGTTGCGATCATTGGTTACGGTTCACAAGGACACGCACACGCGCTTAACTTGCGCGATAGTGGAGTCGATGTTCGAGTTGGTTTAAAGGATGGTTCACCATCACGTGCCAAGGCTGAGCAAGAAGGTCTTCGCGTTACTAGCGTTGCCGAGGCAGTTAAAGAAGCAACCGTAATCATGATCTTGGCGCCAGATCACTTACAGCGTCACATCTACACCGATTCAATTTTGCCTAACCTAAAAGATGGCGATGCGTTGTTCTTCGGTCATGGTTTTAATATTCGTTTTGGCTATATCAAGCCATCTGCATCAGTTGATGTTTGTATGGTTGCGCCAAAGGGCCCAGG
>RFRA01000236.1 GCA_009924725.1 Actinomycetota bacterium | reverse complement strand
ATTTAACCAAGTAAATGAATCATCGCCATCATCATATTCATCGGCAATTTCGCCCACGATTTCTTCAATAATATCTTCAATGGTAATTAGGCCGGCAGTGCCACCGTATTCATCAACCACGATTGCTAAGTGAATCTGATCGCGCTGCATTTCCTTTAATAACTCTGCAGCGATCTTGATTTCTGGAACAAAGGTGGCCGGGCGCAAATGCTGTTCTACTCGCTCAGTTGTCTCGGCTTCATGATGATCTAGTGCGCGACGAGCTAAATCTTTCACGTAAGTAATGCCAATAATGTTGTCAATGTTTTCACCTACGACTGGAATACGAGAGAAGCCAGAACGAAGTGCAAGGGAGAGGCCTTGGCGCAGCGTCTTATCTTTTTCCACCCAAACCATGTCGGTGCGTGGCACCATTAATTCGCGCACCAAAGTATCGCCCAACTCAAATACTGAGTGAATCATTTCGTGCTCATCAGACTCAACTAGACCGCGTTCGTGAGCTTGATCTACTAAGTCGCGCAGTTCGGCTTCATTAGCAAATGGCCCACTTCGAAAGCCTTTTCCGGGCGTAATTGCGTTACCAATTGCAATAAGTAATTTAGTAAGCGGAGCAAGTATGAAGGCTAAGAAATAAGCAACTGTTGCACCAGCCAGAGCCCAATTATCGGGTCTTTGCTTACCAAGGGTGCGGGGTCCAACTCCGACCATTACATATGAAACAACGACCATGATCGCAACCGTTAACGCCATTGCCTGGGCCGATGAATATTCGCGCAACAAGATGACCGCTAGTAGAACGGTTGCGGTTAACTCGCAAGTTTTTCTAACCAACAGCACCACATTCAAATATCTGGCTTGGTCAAAGAAAACCTTCTTTAATATAGCGCCGCCACGTTTGCTCTCTAGCTTTTCAATCACTACCCGAGAGATTGAAGCTAGTGCAGATTCGGTTCCAGCTAAGAAGCCAGCAAAAGCCAATAGTGCAATTATGGAAATTATGGGCAGGGGGTTCATTTACTTTCAGCACTCCATTGTTTTACTAGGGATTCTTGCAACTCAAACATAACTTTTTCCTCTACTGCTTCAGCATGGTCATATCCCAAGATATGTAGCAATCCGTGGGTGGCCAAAATAAACATTTCATGTTCTGGCGAGTGGCCAGCTAAGTTTGCTTGCGCTGTTGCAAAATCGGGTGAAATAACAATGTCGCCCAAAGTCACGACTTCACCTTCAGTTTCTGGCAGATCCATTGGAAATGAGAGCACATCAGTTGAGCCAGGCTCATCCATCCATTTAATGTGAAGTTCAGTCATTTCAGCATCGTCGACAAAAGTAACATTCAAATCACAATCCGGATGCAGATCTAATTTAGACATCGCAAAAGCCAAGAGAGATTGAATTTGTTCCCCTGGTGCCAAGGCCCCTGATTTATTAGTTATTTCAATGGTCATGGATTGCGAATCGAACGCGGGGTTTGGCGCGCTTCATTGAACTTGTCGTAAGCCTTAACAATGTCGCCAATTA
>RFRA01000235.1 GCA_009924725.1 Actinomycetota bacterium | reverse complement strand
AATATGGAGACACTGCAACAGTCACCACTAATACAACGTCTCCAAGTTCTAATTCAGATGGAACTTTTTCTTACACAGTGGGATCTGGTTGCTCGGTTAATTCTTCAACGGGGTTAATTACCGCAACTACATATTCGGGATCTTGTCTCGAAACCACGACCGTGACTCAAGGAAATAACTATGAGACAGCAACTGCTACTGCCGTTACTTTTACTCTAAGTAAAGCCGACACAATCACCGTTACAACTACTACCCCATCGGCACTTACTTATACGGGATCGTCTGCTGTCGTTACGCCTTCGATTACGGTTTCAGGTTTAGTTGCGGGTAACAGCGCAACGGGTGCGACTTTTAACTTTAGCCGTACGCCGACATGTGCCCAAGGTGGGGTTTGCCAAGTTGGTGACACTGGACCAGGTGGTGGAAAAGTCTTCTATGTTTCAGGTTCAGCGATAAATGCTGTCGCAGGTATCAGTTCAGGTGGAATTTACTTAGAAATGGCGCCAGCTACATTTACCAAAACAACCTATAAGTGGTGTTTGGGGCCAGCAAATCCAAACACAACACTTTTTGGAGCCACTGCAACCGCAATCGGAACTGGTGCGGCGAATACAAAAATAATGATTGATCGCTGCTCAGGCGGTGCAGGTTTTGAGGCAGTTAATTTAACTTTAGGAGGCCAGTCCGATTGGTTCCTTCCTTCATTTAGCGAATTATCACAAATTTACGCACAAAGAAATATGTTAGGTCTCGGTTCGGGAACACCTGCTGCCGGTTATGTTTATTGGTCTTCAACCGAAACTGACTACATGACCGCTTCTTCTTTAGTTCCATGGGCGGGCGTTGGTGGGCAGAATAAAGATCAGGCAACTCCATATCTACCTATCCGTGCATTTAGCGCAACTCTTTCGGCTTACGGTCCATCTCTTACGGCGCCTACAAACGCCGGAAGTTACGTAATTACTCCCTCTGCACTGAATTTAGCTGGTGGCATAACAACGGATTACTACAAGGCAACGGTCTACGAGACCGCGACATTGACGATTAATAAGGCGAATCAATCTGCATTTACGAGTTATCAAACGCTATCGGGAATTTTTGGGACAGCTTTTAATATCTACAAATTTGGCGGAAATGGTGATGGTGAAGAGACCGTTACCGTTACAAATGGCACTGCGACAGGTTGCGTTTTAAACGGGACCGTATTAACGGTAGCAACTGCAGGTACTTGTGTAATTACGGCAACGAAGGCAACTAGTGAAAATTATCTGGAGGCTAGTTCCACCTTTACGGTGATTCTTTACTACTTCGTTCCCGAATCTGCCGCACCGGTTTCAACTACACCGACGCAAATAGCAGTGGCTATCGCAAATGGTTGGAGCATCAATCCATCAATAGGTCCAACCATCACCAGTATTTCCCCAACTTCAGGTCCGGTCGGAACCGTGGTCACAATTACTGGCACGGGGATGAATGGCGTGGATGTAATCAAGATCGGGCGCAAAGTTCTGACCTCAATAACTGGAATT
>RFRA01000234.1 GCA_009924725.1 Actinomycetota bacterium | reverse complement strand
AGCAAGTGGTACTGACTATTACGCAACACTTCGAACCCAAACTGCGTTGGAGCGTTGCGAAGTTGCAGCCGTTGTTCTTGATGCATCTAATCCAATTTCTGAACAAGATCTACGAATCATCACGATGATTGAAGAAGCCGGTAAAGCTATGGTCATCGTGATGAATAAGTGGGATCTAGTAGATGAAGATCGTCGCGATCAATTAGATAAAGAAATCGATCGTCACCTTGATCAAGTTGAATGGGCACAGCGAGTAAATGTTGCGGCCAAGACCGGTTGGCACCGCGATCGTTTAGCGCCAGCGTTGCGCACCGCACTAAGTGGTTGGGAACAACGCGTTCCGACGGCCAAACTGAACTCATTCTTGGGCGCTTTAATTGGCGCAACACCACCTCCAGTTCGCGGCGGAAAACAACCAAAGATCTACTACGCGACCCAGGCCGGCATAGCGCCACCAAAGTTTGTGATTTTCTCAAGTGGCTGGATTGAGCCTTCCTATCGTCGATTTATTGAACGCCGTCTACGTGAAGAATTTGGCTTCCCGGGCACTCCAGTCATGGTGGCGATCCGAGTCAAGGAACGCGACAAAGAGTAATGCTGACGATTCCTAACGCCTTAACTTTTCTGAGGTTTCTCGGAATCCCGCTCTTTCTACATTTAGCCCTTAATGTGCAAGCCGACGGTTGGGCGATTGCGGTATTGGCTGTTGGGGGAGCGACAGATTATTTCGATGGGAAACTCGCTAGAGCTTTAGGTCAAACTTCTCGTTTTGGCGAGATCGCCGACCCAACAATTGACCGCCTTTACATCTTGGCCGTCTTGATCGCACTTTATGTGCGCGATGCAGTTCCACTCTGGTTAATTGCAACCCTGCTGGGGCGGGACTTGATTTTGGCTCTGCTTTCGATCTGGTTGAGCGTTACCAAGCGGCCGCTAATTGAAGTGACATTCTTAGGCAAGGCCGCGACCTTTAATCTCTTGTACGCCTTCCCGTTCTTATTGCTAGCACTTTCTGATTCTTGGCTCGGCACAGTTGCCTTCGTTTTGGGTTGGGCTTTTGCAATCTGGGGTACAGCGCTTTACCTGTTCACGGGTTTTTCATACTTCATTAATGCTATCTCCCGTACTAAGGTTCGCCCATAATTCTTTTTGATCCTATCCAGAGAAAACTCAACAGAACAGGTCCGAAATGTCGAACATTCCAGCTGATTTGAAATACACCAAAGAGCACGAGTGGGTTCGCGATTTGGCAGTTGCTGGCACTGTTTCGATGGGCATTACTGACTTTGCGCAAGGTGCTCTCGGCGATATCGTGTATGTGCAGTTACCTAAAGTTGGAGAAGTCATAGTCAGTGGAAAGGTTTGTGGCGAAGTCGAGTCAACAAAAAGTGTTTCGGAAATTTTTGCGCCAGTTACTGGAAAAGTAATTGCGATCAACGACTCTTTATCTAATTCGCCAGAATTTATCAACTCAGATCCATACAACGCAGGCTGGCTATTGGAAGTTGAAATCACAGAAGCGTCCGACGA
>RFRA01000233.1 GCA_009924725.1 Actinomycetota bacterium | reverse complement strand
ACGATCGGCATTTGGAATTTCAATACCGACGGCTGATTTACCTGGAATCGGAGAAAGAATTCGCACGTCGCTGCTCGCAACTGCATATGAAATATTCTTAGCAAGGGCGGTAATGCGCTCAACTTTGACGGCATTTCCCAGCTCAACTTCATAGCGTGTAACCGTTGGCCCACGCATAAAGCCAGTTACTTGAGCATCAATATCGAATTGTTTAAAGACTTCTGTCAGCGAAGCAACCACGGTCTCATTGACTTTGCTCTTCGCCTTAGCTGCAGGCCCCAATTTCAGTAGATCTTGAGATGGGAGTTCGTACTTCACATCACTGGTGAGCAGGAGTTGTTCAGGACGTCTCTCTGATTTAGGAGCTTCCTTGAGCTGTGCCTCGAGTGGGATGCGAGGAATTTCTACTGTGAATTCTTCGTCAAAACTCTCCTCATCTAACTCTTCGTCATCGTCTTGCTGCTTATTCCATTCGGCTACAACTGGTGTTTCAAATGGCGGGGTGTCAGTAACTTCAAACTCTTCTTCGCTGCGATCAGGTCGCTTGGAATTCAGCCAAGTAGCAGTGTTTTTAATTCGGGTAATAACTGAAGAAACTGGAGTTGCCGTAGTGACCAGTAAGCCAAAACAAAGAAGGAGAATTAAAACTGGATACGCAAGTACATCTGTCATTAAGGCCACTAATGGTTGTGAAATTCCATAACCTAACCAGCCGCCACCTTCATGCATAGCTGTGGTGCCAGTGCCTGGCTTTCCACTTAACAGATGAGCTATACCTGTAGTGCTAAGCAATAGCGCAATGGTGCCAACTACGATTCGGCCGGTTGCCGACTTCTCTTGAGGTGAATGAAATAACCGGAAAGCAAAGTAGCCCAGAACTAGCGGCGTAAAGACTCCGATTCGACCGAATCCACCATAAAAGAAGCTAGCAAGAGCGCGACCAACGATATTTCCGCCATCAAACCAAGTTCCAGCTGCTGCCATGATTGCTAAAATCAAAAGCAGAAATGCAAAGCCATCGCGTTGATGGGCTGGGTCTAAGTCCTTAGCGCCTTTAGCAACGAAACGAATCGACTTACCCAGATATTTAGCCAGCCCGCGCCAAATTGCAGCTAGCCCGCGCAGGATTGAACTGCCTATGCCGCCACTTTTTGTGCGTGTTTTTTTCTTTGCCATAACCACCTAAGCCTAAAGGTCTACTAAAACCCGATAGGTCAGGCGCGCCGCGTTAAACCTCGATGACCACCGGCACGATCATGGGACGACGACGATGTTTGCCACCTACCCAACTACCGATGGTGCGACGAACAACTTGAGAAAGTTGATGGGTGCCATTGATGCCATCTGCAACTGCCCGCGTTAAAGCTTTTTCAATCTCTAATTTCACGCCATCAAATAACGACTCATCTTCATTAAATCCGCGCGCATGAATATCTGGGCCCGCCACAATTTTTCCACTTTGCGCATCAATTACTACAACAACTGAAATAAAACCTTCTTCGCCCAGAATGCGTCGATCCTTTAGTGAATCTTCGGTGATGTCA
>RFRA01000232.1 GCA_009924725.1 Actinomycetota bacterium | reverse complement strand
TGGCCAGCAGTTGCTCGCGCTACCCTTGCGCTCTATCAATCGCTCATCAAGTAGCTTTGATTAACTAAAGGAAACCATGTCCCGTCGCGCGTATTTTCACTTCGCTGTATCAGGTCTTTTTTGGGGCATTCCTTATCTTCTAATGAAGGTAGCGGTTCGTGATTTCCCGCCTGCGGTAATCGTTTGCGGTCGAGTTCTTATCGGCGCCGCTATTTTAATTCCGCTAGCAATTCACCAAAAAGTTTTAATGGATGCCATACGCGGTTGGCGCTATGTTCTGCCTTACGCGATTTTTGAAATGATGATTCCTTGGATTCTTATTACTAATGCTGAAAAGAAGATTTCTTCTGGTCTTGCCGGACTCTTAATCGCAACTGTGCCAATCTGGTCAACCATCTTTGCCTCGATTGCTGGCGATAAAACAGTTTGGCATAGCAAGCGATTAGTCGGTATTGCCGTTGGTTTTGTTGGTTTAGTTGGCCTAGTTGGTTATGAAAGTATCTTCGGAAACTCTGACCCACTCTCCATAGGCATGATGTTAATTACTGCGATGAGTTATTCATTTGCGGTAAATATGATCGCAATTAAATTACCTGATGTATCTGGCATCGCGATTAATGGTTTAGCGATGGTCTTTACCGCAATTGTTTATCTGCCATTTATGATCACACAATGGCCGGCTGCAAACACGGTCTCAAAAGAAGCAGCTTTATCTCTGGTCACACTCGGTATTTTCTGCACCGCTTTAGCTTTCATATCCTTCTTCATCGTAATGAAGGAAATCGGACCAGCTAGAGCTTCAATCGGAACTTACGTAAACACCGCAGTTGCCGTTGTCTTGGGCGTATTGATTCTCTCTGAGCCACTTACTCTTGGAATCATCATCGGTTTGCCGCTAGTAATGATTGGCTCGTTCTTAGCTAGCCGTAAACCTTCGGTAACTTCTTAGTTTAATTACCGGGAAATCGGAATTACGATCTCGTTATATTGCAAGAAACCTGGTTTGAAAGGCGGATCAAAGCGGCAAATTCTAGTTTCAGTCGAAAGAGTTAAGTTCTCTCTTGCTCCTGCCGCACGAAGCTGCTTCTCAATCTTCTTAGAAAGTTCAGCAGATGCCTTACCTCGGAACGACTGAGCAACACACATTTCCGAATCTAATTCGCGGAGAATAACTTTCGCATCATTTGGCTTCGGCATTTTTTCGAAGCTACTTCCAGTTGGCATCACAAATGACACGTACCAAGTGCCTGAATCATTTGGTTTCTGGGCCGAAATAACTGGAGCGGTCATTGAAATCTTCTCTGAATTTTTATTGCCACTAGAAATGTATCCAAAGAGTGAGGAAAATGCTCGGCTTGATGCCTCTGAATACTCAGCCGGAACTGCTACTTCGGCGATAACGCAAGGTTGATATTCGCGAATTTCAAAATCACGAAAAGTTTCGAGAACTCGGAATTCCTGTCGCTTCGTCATGCCTAAAGAGTACTCAAATTACTTAATTATTAGTTTTCGGCAAAGCCTAATTTATCGAGCATCTTTGAATCGCGCTGCCATTCTTT
>RFRA01000231.1 GCA_009924725.1 Actinomycetota bacterium | reverse complement strand
GATTTACCCCATGCAACCACCGCAACTCTCGCCGGAAGATCGCGCGCGAGCTCTTGCCAAAGCGGCTGCCTCACGTAAGCGTCGAGCCGAAGTTAAAGCGCAGATCAAAAGCGGCGAGTACTCACTTTCCCAAGTTTTCGAACTTAGCAAAAGTGATGAAGCAGTAGCCAAGATGCGAGTGTTCGAACTTCTAGAATCTATCTCAGGTGTGGGAAAAGTTAGAGCACGATCTGTTATGGAGCGATTAAATATTTCACCGACGCGTCGGATTCAAGGCTTAGGCGCGAAGCAACTTCCAGCGCTATTAGCTGAATTCGCCAGCCCCACTTTGATTGAACGCGGAAAGTTATTAGTTCTCTCTGGACCTGGGGGAGTTGGTAAGAGCACTGTTGCAAAAGAGCTTCGTAAAGAAGCAAACTTCTACGTTTCGATAAGTGCAACTACCCGAGCCCCACGACATAACGAACAGGATGGCATCGATTATTTCTTTATCTCCGATTCCGAGTTTGAAGCGCGCAAAGTTGCCGGTGATTTTCTGGAGTGGGCGGAATTCGCGGGTGCAAAATATGCGACTCCGAAAATACAGGTCGAAGATGCTTTAGGACGTGGCAAAAATGTTCTTTTGGAAATCGATATCGCTGGCGCTGAGCAGGTACGAAAAGTCAGTACTGAAGCGATTCTGGTTTTTCTAGAGCCCCCATCATGGGAGGAGCTAGTAACGCGGCTCGAGGCTCGTGGTACTGATTCAGCCGAACGACGGGCACATCGCCTGGCTTTGGCTCAAGAAGAACTCACTCACGCCCCCAATTTCGACCATCGCATCGTAAATCACTCGGTAACCCAGGTTCTTAGCGAACTGGTATCCTTGGCCTCTTGATCGACCCAGATATTTCATTATCTATTTGAATTATCACTTGCTACTGGAGGACACATGGACGGCATTACCAATCCACCTATCGACGAACTTCTCGATAAGGCCGGCTCTAAGTACAGCTTGGTTCTCTATGCTGCAAAGCGCGCACGCCAGATCAATGCTTATTACTCACAACTAGGCGAAGGTCTTCTTGAATATGTAGGTCCGCTAGTTGAAACTCATGTTCACGAGAAGCCACTTTCAATCGCACTTCGTGAGATCAATGAAGGTCTATTGACTATCGAGAATCTCGAGCCAACTGCTTAATTCTTCCCAATAGGCGGGGTATTTGAAATGCCGAAACGAATTAGCAAAGTAATTCTTGGCGTTGGTGGCGGAATTGCTGCCTATAAATCCTGCGATCTGCTGCGTCGAATGCAGGAACGAAACTATGACGTCACGGTTGTCCCAACTCCTTCGGCTCTCAATTTTGTCGGAACCGCAACTTGGGAAGCACTTTCTGGCAAGAAAGTAACCACCCAAGTTTGGGAATCAGTCGAAGAAGTTAGGCATGTAAAACTTGCCGCCGAAAATGATTTAATCCTTATCTCACCGGCAACAGCTGATTTGATTGCTCGTATAGCAATGGGCCGGGCCGATGATTTACTAACTAATCTCGTTCTCGCCAGCAGTGCGATAAAAGTTTT